>CALQBT020000001.1 GCA_943328885.2 Bordetella parapertussis
GATCTTGTGCTTGGCGAACTCGTCGTCGTAGCGCAGACCACCTGCGTTGAGCACGCGCGAATCGTCGACAACGATGGCGTTGTCCATGCTGCCGCCCAGCGTCAGCCCACGCGATCGCATCGCCTCCACATCCTTGCTGAAGCCGAAGGTGCGGGCGCGCGCGATGTCGCGTTTGTAGCGGCCCGACCCCATGTCGAAGCTCACGCACTGACCGGTGGCGTCGACCGCAGGATGGTCGAAATCGATCTCGAAACTGAGCTTGAAACCGTGGCAAGGCGCCAGCCTGGCCCACATCAGGCGCTTGCCCTCGCCCTGGCGCACTTCCACCGTTTCCTTGACCCGCAAGAAACGCTTGGGCGCGGGCTGCAGCACGATGCCAGCGCTCTGCAGCAGAAAGACAAAGCTGGCCGCCGAGCCGTCGAGAATGGGCACCTCGTCGGCAGTGATGTCGACCTGCAGATTGTCCAGCCCCAAGCCGCAACAAGCCGACATCAGGTGCTCGATGGTCTGCACCTTGGGTGCACCAGCAGCGCCGCCGACCGAGATCGTTGACGCCATTCGGGTGTCGCTGACCGAGTCAAATCGCACCGGAATGTCCACCGGCACCGCCAGATCGACACGGCGAAACACGATGCCGGCGTCGACGGCTGCAGGCCGCAGCGTCAACTCGACTTTCTGGCCGCTGTGCAGGCCCACGCCGACGGCCCGGGTGAGTGACTTGAGGGTGCGTTGCTGGAGCATGGTCGGAGATTTTCGCTGATCCGCCCAAGCTCCGCCACACCGAGTCGAACTCAAGCCTGCCATCCCGCCACCGCTTCGGCGGCGGGGTCGGCCGCTCAATCGGCCTGCTTGCGCAGAAAAGCCGGGATTTCGATCTCGTCCATGCCGTTAGACGACAAAGCCTCGACCTTGGCAGCGGCCTGGGTGCGCGCCGAGCGCCAGACGCTGGGTGTGCTCAGGCTGCTGTAATCGCTGCGGCCAGCGCCCACCTGCTTGCCGCCGCCGGCCAACTGGTTGAGGATGGGCAGGTTGTCGGTACCGGTGCGCAAGCTGGGCTGGACCATGGTCAGCGGCGGGGTCTGCTGCCGGGTCCGCGACAGCCCGGTGGCGATCACCGTGACGCGCAACTGGTCGCCCAGGCTCTCGTCGTAGGCCGCGCCGTAGATCACATGCGCATCCTCGGCGGCAAAACGGCGAATGGTGTTCATCGCCGCCCGGCTCTCGTTCAATTTGAAGTTGGCCTTGCTGGCCGCGATCAACACCAGCACGCCTCGCGCACCCGACAGGTCTATGCCCTCGAGCAGCGGGCAGGCGACTGCGGCCTCGGCCGCCTTGTGGGCGCGATCGGGACCTCCCGCAACAGCCGTGCCCATCATCGCCTTGCCAGGCTCGCTCATCACGGTCTTGACGTCCTCGAAGTCGACGTTGACCAGACCGTGCATGTGGATGATGTCGCTGATGCCGCCGACCGCGTTCTTGAGCACGTCGTTGGCATGGGCAAACGCCTGGTCCTGCGTCACGTCGTCGCCCAGCACGTCGAGCAGTTTCTCGTTGAGCACGACGATCAAGCTGTCGACATTGGCTTCGAGCTCGGTGGTGCCGGTGTCAGCCTGCTTCATGCGGCGCGGGCCTTCGAATTCGAAGGGCTTGGTGACCACACCCACCGTGAGGATGCCCATCTCTTTGGCAATGCGCGCGACGATGGGCGCGGCGCCAGTGCCGGTGCCGCCGCCCATGCCGGCGGTGATGAACACCATGTGCGCGCCTTCGAGTGAGGCCCGAACGCGGCTTTCCGCTTCCTCGGCGGCGACCCTGCCCTTGTCGGGTTTTCCACCAGCACCCAGCCCGTTGTCACCGAGCTGAATCAACTGGTGGGCGCTGCTGCGGTTGAGCGCTTGCGCGTCGGTGTTGGCGCAAACGAATTCGACGCCTTGCACGCCCTGCGTGATCATGTGCTCGACGGCGTTGCTGCCGCCGCCGCCCACACCCACCACCTTGATACGGGTCCCTTGGTCGAATTCTTCGATCATCTCGATAGGCATGTCAATCTCCTCTTTCGTCGTCAAGCGGTTGCCAATGAAAACTCTGTTGTCAAATCAAAGAGCGCGGGATGGCTTGCCATCCCGGTGATGCAGAAAACTTTAAAAATTACCGAGAAACCAGTCCTTGGCGCGGCCGAACCAGGTCTGGACCGACCCGGCTTGCAACGCCACTTTTTGCCCACGCGCACGCGCGGCGCGGGCTTCATCGAGCAGGCCCATCACGGTGGCCGAGCGCGGGTTGGCCACCATGTCGAACAGCGGGCCGTTGTAGGTCGGCAAGCCCTTGCGGACCGGCTTCAAAAAGATGTCCTCACCCAGCTCGACCATGCCGGGCATCACCGAGGTGCCGCCAGTGATCACGATGCCCGATGACAGCAACTCCTCATAGCCCGACTCGCGGATTACCTGGTGCACCAGCGAATAGATCTCCTCGACACGGGGCTCGATCACGCCGGCCAGGGCTTGGCGCGACAGCAGGCGCGGCGCGCGGTCGCCCAAGCCCGGCACCTCGAGGTTCTCGCTCGGGTCGGCCAGCATCTGCTTGGCAACGCCATACTCGACCTTGATCTCTTCGGCGTCCTTGGTCGGGGTGCGCAGTGCCATCGCGATGTCGCTGGTGATCAGGTCGCCAGCGATCGGGATCACCGCGGTATGGCGGATCGAGCCCTCGGTGTAGATGCTGACGTCGGTGGTGCCGGCGCCGATGTCGACCAGCGCGACACCGAGCATCTTCTCGTCCTCGGTCAGCACCGCCGCTGCGCTGGCGCTCGGGTTGAGCACCAGGCGCTCGACTTCCAGTCCACAGCGTCGAACGCATTTGAGGATGTTCTCGGCAGCGCTCTGAGCACCTGTGACGATGTGCACCCTGACCTCGAGTCGGCTGCCGCTCATGCCCACGGGTTCTTTGACCTCATGGCTGTCGATCACGAACTCCTGCGGTTCGACCAGCAGCAAACGCTGGTCGTTCGGGATGTTGATCGCCTTGGCGGTCTCGACCACCCGGTGCACATCGACCGGCGTGACCTCGCGGTTGTCGCGCACGATCACCATGCCGGTCGAGTTCTGGCCCCGGATGTGGCTGCCGGTGATGCCGGTGTAGACGCGCTCGATCTTGCAAGCGGCCATCATCTCGGCTTCCTTGAGCGCTTGCTGGATGCTCTGCACCGTCGCATCGATGTTGACCACCACGCCGCGCTTGAGGCCGTGCGAAGAGGCCACGCCCAGGCCCGCGAGCCTGAGTTCGCCTGAGGGCATGACCTCGGCCGCCACCACCATCACCTTGGCCGTGCCGATGTCGAGTCCGACGATGAGATCCTTGTATTCTTTGGCCATGCTGTCTCCGGTGTCTAGCGTTTGCGTGCCGGTGCCGCGGGCACATAGGTGACGCCCTTCAGGCGCACCGCAAATCCGTCGGCGTGGCGCAAATCGGCCGACGCCAGCGAGTGGCGGTAGCGCGCCGTCACCCGCGGCATGGTCCGCATGAAATGCTCCGCGCGAGCAATGACCTCGTCGTCACTGCCGCGGCCGAGCTCGATCGTCGCGCCCTCGTCGAGTTCGACCCGCCAGGAACCGCGCGCCGAGAGCGTGAGTTCGGCCAGGTCACCGGCGCCCAGCGGTTCAAGCAATTCATTGAGCCTGCGTTGCATCACCAGCATCTGCGGCGCGCTGCCTTCGGGTCCGGCCAGCCGCGGCAAGCCCTCGTCCTCGACGTCTCCGACATTGGCCTCGAAGACCTCGCCAAAGCTGTTGACCAGTTTGTCATTGCCATCGGCCGCAGCCCACAGCGCGAGTGGCTGATGCTCCTCGATCTGCACCGCCAGACGCAGTGGCCAGGCCCGGCGCACCACGGCGCGCCGAACCCAGGGCACCGCCTCGAAAGCGGCACGGCTGTCTTGCAGATCGATCGTGAGAAAGCTGCCGTTGAGCCGGTGCAAGATGTTGGCCCGCAGCGTGCTCTCGCTGTTGCGCGTGACCTCACCCTCGACCCGGATGCCCTGGATCGCCAGGACCGGCAGCCTGGCCGACCACCACAGCGCGACGGCACAAGCCGCCAGTGCGACCAGCGCGAACAGCGCGTCGGCAGTGGCTTGCATCAGGCGCACGTCGGCCGGCAAGGTCAGCGGGGCGGGGGGTGTGGTGCGGCTCATCGCGGATCAGCTTTGCGGGCCAGTTGGGACTGAAGGCAGCGCCGCCTTGGCGCTATCGAGCGCCGCCGTCGACAACAGGTACAGGCACAGTTGCTCGTAGGAGATACCCGCCGCACGGGCCGACATCGGCACCAGCGAGTGCCCGGTCATGCCGGGCGAGGTGTTCATCTCGAGCAGGAAAGGCTGCCGATCTGCAGCGCGGATCATCAAGTCGGCACGACCCCAGCCTCGGCAACCCAGCGCCCGGTACGCAGCGACGACGATGCGCTGGATTTCGCGCTCTTCGGTCGCCGGCAGGCCGCTCGGGCAGAGATAGGACGTGTCGTCGGTGAAATACTTGTTCTGGTAGTCGTACTTGCCGTCGGGCGCGACGATGCGTACCACCGGCAGCGCGATCGCGCCAGGGCCTTCACCCAGCACCGGGCAGGTGATCTCCTCACCCTCAATGAACTCCTCGCACAGCACATCGGCGTCGTAGCGCGAAGCCAGCGTCACCGCGTCGTGCATCTGTGAGTAGCCGATCACCTTGGTGATGCCGATCGACGAACCCTCGCGCGGCGGCTTGACGATCAGCGGCAGGCCAAGCTCGTCAGGCAAGGCGCGCAAGCGCTCGCGCGACTGGTCGTCAGCGGCCAGCCAGGCATAGCGAGGCGTCGGCAAACCGAAAGCGCCCCAGACCCGCTTGGTCATGGTCTTGTCGATCGCGATCGCCGAGGCCATCACGCCCGAGCCGGTGTAGGGAATGGCCATCAGTTCGAGCGCGCCCTGGACCGTGCCGTCCTCGCCGTGACGGCCGTGCAGCGCGATGAAAACGCGGTCGAAACCCTCGCGCTTCAAGTCGCCCAGTTCTCGGCTGGCAGGGTCGAAGCCGTGGGCGTCGACGCCCTGGCTGCGCAGTGCGGCCAACACGCCGCCACCCGACAGCAAGGAGATCTCGCGCTCCGCGCTGGTACCCCCGAGCAGCACCGCCACCCGACCCAGCGCGCTGGGCGAGATCGTCGGCAAACGCGGGTTCATGCTCATGACTTCATCACCCGTTCCAGCATCTTGCCCGGCACCGCGCCTATCGTGCCCGCACCCATGGTGATCACCACATCGCCGCCGCGGGCCTGTTGCGCGATCGCCTCGGGCAGGTCGGCGACATCGTCGACGAACAAGGGATCGACCCGGCCCGCCACCCGCAGTGCGCGGGCCAGCGCCCGGCCGTCGGCCGCGACGATAGGCATCTCGCCCGCGGCGTAGACCTCGGTCAGCAAGACCGCGTCGGCCGTTCCCATGACCTTGATGAAATCCTCGAAACAGTCGCGGGTGCGGGTGAAACGGTGGGGCTGGAAGGCCAGCAGCAGGCGCCGGCCCGGGAAGGCACCGCGCGCGGCGGCGATCACCGCAGCCATCTCCACCGGGTGGTGGCCATAGTCGTCGACCAGCGTGAACACACCGCCGCCCCGCGCCGCCAACACCGGCAGCTCACCATAGCGCTGGAAGCGCCGGCCCACACCGGCAAAGCCTGCCAGCGCCTGCACCAGCGGCGCATCGGGCAACTCGAGTTCGGCGGCCACCGCGATCGCAGCCAGCGCATTGCGCACATTGTGTTCGCCCGGCAGGTTCAGCGTGATGGCCAGATCGGGCATCACCGTGCCGTTGCGGCGCTGGCAAACAAAACGCATCTGGCCGCCGGGCAAATGCTGCACCTGCACCGCCCTGACCAGCACGTCTTCGCCCAGACCATAGGTGACCACCGGGCGCGAGAGCATCGGCAGGATCGACCGCACACCAGGGTCGTCACCGCAGACGATCGCCGCACCGTAGAAAGGCATGCGGTGCACGAACTCGACGAAGGCTGCCTTGAGCCGTGCGAAGTCGTGGCCGTAGGTGTCCATGTGGTCGGCGTCGATGTTGGTCACGACGCTCATCACTGGCAACAGGTTCAAGAACGAGGCGTCGCTCTCATCGGCCTCGACCACGATGTAGTCGCCCGACCCCAACCGCGAATTCGCCCCCGCCGAATTGAGCTTGCCGCCGATCACGAAAGTCGGGTCGAGCCCGGCTTCGGCCAGCACGCTGGTCACCAGCGAGGTGGTCGTCGTCTTGCCGTGGGTGCCGGCGATCGCGATGCCGGATTTCAGCCGCATCAGCTCGGCCAGCATCACCGCACGCGGCACCACCGGAACACGGTTCGCGCGCGCAGCCACCACTTCGGGGTTGTCGCCTCGAACCGCGGTCGAGGTGACAACCGCCTGTGCGCCAGCGATGTGCTCGGCTGCGTGGCCGACGAAGATGCGCAGCCCCAAGGAGGCCAACCGTCGCGACGTGGCGCTGTCGGCCAAGTCTGAACCCGAGACCGCATAGCCCAGGTTGTGCAGGATCTCGGCGATGCCACTCATGCCGGCGCCGCCCACGCCGACGAAGTGAATGCGTTTGACCGCGTGCTTCATGCACCCACCTCCCGCAAACCCCTGCCGCCGCTCGTCGGCAGGCCCGAGGATGCGACGCAGTGAGTCCGTTTGGCCGCGTGTTTCATGGCTTGTTCACCAGGCGTTCGATTTCGTCGGCAACCCTTGCCGCAGCATGGGGACGCGCCAGCGCTCGGGCCTTGCCGGCCATGACCAGCAAAGCCTCGCGTCTCAAGGACTGCAAGCGCACGGCGAGCGATTCGGCCGTCAAGTCGCTCTGTGGCAGGTGCAGCGCCGCACCGTGACCCGCCATGTAGTGGGCGTTGTCGCGCTGGTGTGAAGTGGTGCTCAGGACCAGCGGCACCAGCAGGCTTGCCACGCCGGCGGCGCACAACTCGCTGACCGTGACAGCGCCGGCGCGGCAGACGATCAGGTCGCAGGCCGCCAGCCGTTCGGCCATGTCGTCGATGAAGGGCAGAACCTCGGCCTCGACGCCGTGCAGGGCATAGGCCGCGCGCACCGCATCGAATTGCGCAGCGCCGGTCTGGTGCACGACAAGCGGCCGTGTCGCGGTCGGCAGCAGCGCCAGCGCGGCCGGCAATGTCTGGTTGAGCACCTGCGCGCCGAGGCTGCCGCCCACCACGAGCAGCCGCAGCGGGCCGCTGCGACCGTCAAACCGGTCCGATGGCATCGGCAGCGCCTCGATCTCGGCGCGCACCGGGTTGCCGGTGACCAGGCCGTGCCGGACCGCTGCGGCTGGGCCGTCGAAGCCGAACACCACGCAGTCGGCGACCCGCAGCAAGGCCTGGTTCGACAGCAACAGTGCGGCGTCGGCATTGACCAACAGCAGCGGCTTGCGCAACAGGCCGGCCATCAGGCCGCCCGGGAAACAGACGTAGCCGCCCATGCCCAGTACCGCCGTGGCACCGCGCCGGCGCAAGATGGCGACGGCGTCCCAGAAGGCCTTGATCAAGCGCAGCGCGCCGGCCAAACCGTGCAGCAAGCCCTTGCCGCGCAGACCCGTGAATGCGAGCCGATCCAGCGCGATCCCGGTCGGCGGCACCAAGCGGTTTTCCATGCCGGTGGTGGTGCCCAGCCAGCTCACGCTCCAGCCCCGGCCCTGCATCTCACGGGCAACCGCGATACCCGGGATGATGTGACCACCGGTACCCGCCGCCATGATCACGAGGTGCGGCATCACATCGGCCCCCGGGACGCTGCGCAGCTACACATCGAGGGGGTGCTGCGCACGGCCGCGCTGCTCATGCCGAGCAGCGCGCTCATGCGCGGCCTCCGCGCATGAGTTGTCTGTTCTCGATGTCGACTCTGATGACGATCGCCAGGGCAATCAGGTTCATCAGAATCGCCGAACCGCCATAGCTCAGCAGCGGCAGCGTCAGGCCTTTGGTCGGCAAAGCGCCCAGGTTCACACCCATGTTGATCAAAGCCTGACCGCCGATCCAGATGCCTATGCCCTGGGCCATCAACCCAGCGAAGACCCGGTCCATCGCCACCGCCTGGCGGCCGATCACGAAGATGCGGCGGGTGAGCCAGAAGAAGGCCAGGATCACCAGCGCGACGCCCACAAAGCCCAGTTCCTCGCCGATCACCGCCATCAGAAAATCGGTGTGGGCCTCAGGCAGGTAATGCAGCTTTTCGACACTGCTGCCCAGGCCCTGGCCGAAGATCTCTCCGCGGCCGAAAGCGATCAGCGAGTGGGTCAGCTGATAGCCCTTGCCCGCCGAGTACACCGGATCCCAGGGACTCATGAAGGCCAGGATGCGGTCGCGACGGAATGGGCTGGTGGCGATCATCAGCCCAAACGCGCCCAGCAACACCGCCAGACTGAGGAAGAACATCCTGCCGTTGACGCCTCCGAGGAACAGCACGCCCAGCGCCATCAGCGCAATCACCACAAAAGCACCCATGTCGGGCTCGGCCAGCAGCAGCACACCGATGAAGGCCAAGGCCAGCGCCATCGGCCACACCGCCCGTATGAATCGCTCCTTCACATCCATCTTGCGCACCATGTAACTCGCCGCGTACATCGCTATCGCGAGCTTGGCCAGTTCGCTGGGCTGAAAGTTCATCACGCCCAGCGGCAGCCAGCGCCGCGCGCCGTTCACGCCTTTGCCCACGTAAGGGATCAGCACCACCGCCAACAGCAGCAGCGAGATCAAAAAGACCTTGGACGCCCATTTTTCCCAGGCGTTGATCGGCACTTGAACCGCCAGCAGCGCGGCGACGAAGGCGATGCCCAGTGACAGGGCGTGGCGGTTGAGGAAAAAAGTGGGCGAGTAGCGCGCGTATTTGGGGCTGTCAGGCAGTGCGACGCTGGCCGAATAGACCATCACCAGACCCAAGGCCAGCAAGCCCACCACGCACCACACCAGGGCCAGGTCGAAACCGGCGATGCTCGTTGGCCGGTCGCTGGCCTGGCCATGCCAGTTGCTGATCGGCAAGCGGGACCCGCGCGCCCCGCGCCAGGACCTCAGTCGCTGCAGCCCTGCCGCCCATCGGGGGGAGAGAGCGAGCCTGATCACAACAAGGCCTCGCCGCGCTCGGCAGCCCGGGCCCGGACCGCGGCCACGAAGACCTCGGCGCGGTGACCGTAGTTGCAGAACATGTCAAGACTGGCACAGGCCGGGCTCAGCAGCAGCGCATCGCCGGCGCGGGCCTGGTCGAAACCCCAACCCACGGCAGCCTCGAGGCTGTCGTGCTGCTGCCTGGGCACCGCGGCCGATGCAGGGTCAGCGGCCAGCGCCGCGTCGATCTCACCGGCATCGCGACCGATCAAGGCCACTGCCCTGGCATGGCGCGCCACCGGCAGGACCAAAGGCGAAAAGTCCTGGCCCTTGCCGTCGCCGCCCAAGATCACCACCAGCTTGGCCGGCGCCTGGTCTGCGCCCAAGCCGAGCAAGGCCGCGACGGTGGCGCCGACATTGGTGCCCTTGCTGTCGTCGAAGGCCTCGACATCGCCGACACGGGCGACAAACTCGAGCCGGTGCGGTTCGCCGCGATAGTCACGCAAACCATGCAACATCGGCGCCAGCGGACACCCGATGCTCGAAGCGAGCGCCAGCGCGGCCAGCGCATTGGCAGCGTTGTGCCGGCCGCGAACCCGCAGCGCATCAGCAGGCATCAGACGCTGCAAGTAGATCTCTTCGTCCTGCGCCTCACCGCGTCGGCGCTTGAGGGTCTCGTCAACTTCCCGCGCCCGCACCAACCAGGCCATCCCGTTCTCGACGACCAGACCGAAGTCGCCCGGCCGCTGCGGTGCATCAAGCCCGAAGCGAAACACCTTGCGGCCGACGGATTGGGTCGGTCGGCCGCGGCCGCCTTTGACGATCAAGGGCGCCGGGATCATCGACTCGATCTGCAGATCGTCGCGGTTGATGACCATCACGCCACGCTCGCCAAACACATTCGCCTTGGCTGCAGCATAGGCAGCCATCGAGCCGTGCCAGTCGAGATGGTCCTGGCTGAGGTTGAGCACCGTCGCGGCGTCGGGCTCGAAACCCTGCACGCCGTCGAGCTGAAAACTGGAGAGCTCGAGCACCCAGACCTCGGGCAGGTGCTCGAACAGCGCTGCAGCGGGCGCTGGGATCAAGGGCTCGACGTCCTCTTGCACGAGTTCCGCCTGAGCATCGGCATCGGCATCGGCATCGGCATCGGCATTGAGCATCTGCTGATCGGGGTTTGCCGGATGGTCAAGCGCCGCCTCGCAGGTCGACAGGCCGGGCAGCTGCGCGCAGGCTGAGCGCTGCGGCTCCAGCGCCAGCGCCTGGGCCAAGGTGTCGAGCATCGTCGGCCCGATGTTGCCCGCCACAGCCACCCGCAAACCGCAGCGGGCCACCAGCGATGCACACATCGCGGTGGTGGTGGTCTTGCCGTTGGTGCCGCTGATGGCCAGCAGCCTGGGCGAGTAGCCGCGCTCGGCCCGGAGATCGGCCAAGGCGCTGATGAAGAGATCGAGTTCACCGGCCACCGCGATGCCACGGGCTTGTGCGGCGGCCAGCAGCGGCGCGATCCGCTCGTCGCCAGGCGCCAGTCCCGGGCTCTTGAGCAGCAACTGCACGCCGTCGAGGTCCGCGGCGCTTAGCCTGCCGCTGCGCTGGCCGACCTCGGGCAAGCTCTCGCGCAGCACCGTGGCCTGGGGCGGGTTGACCCGCGAATCCCAGACCTGCACCCGCGCGCCGTGCGCCGCGCACCAACGCGCCATCGCCAAGCCGGAATTTCCCAGGCCCAGCACCAGCACGTGGAGGTCAGCCAGCGGCGTCATCGGGTCATCACCGCAGCTTGAGGCTGGCCAGGCCGATCAGGCACATCAGCATCGTGATGATCCAGAAACGGATCACGACCTGGGTCTCGGTCCAGCCGCTCTTCTCGAAATGGTGGTGCAGCGGCGCCATCTTGAAGATACGCCGGCCCACGCCGTAGCGCTTTTTGGTGTATTTGAACCATCCCACCTGCAGCATCACCGACAGCACCTCGGCAACAAATACAGCACCCATCACGCCAAGCACGATCTCCTGCCTGGTGATCACCGCAATCGTGCCAAGGCCACCGCCCAGCGAGAGCGCGCCCACATCGCCCATGAAGACCTGTGCAGGATGGGCGTTGAACCAGAGAAAAGCCAGCCCCGCACCGGCGAGCGCACCGCAGAAGATCAGCAGTTCACCGGCCCCCGGAATGTAGGGAAACAGCAAATACCTGCTGTAGACCGAATTGCCCACCACATAAGCGAAGATGCCCAGTGCGCTGCCCACCATCACCACCGGCATGATCGCCAGACCGTCGAGTCCGTCGGTGAAGTTGACCGCATTGCTGGTGCCGACGATCACGAAGTAGGTCAGTGCGATGAAGCCGAACACCCCCAGCGGATAGCTCACCGTCTTGAAGAACGGCAGCATCAGGTCGGCCTTGGGCGGCAGCTCATTCGAAAAGCCGCTCTGCACCCAGCGCAAGAACAACTCCAGCACCCGCAGATTGGTGGTCTCCGACACCGAGAACGCCAGGTAGAGCGCGGCCACCAAGCCGATCAGCGACTGCCATAAGAATTTCTCGCGCGAACGCATGCCTTCTGGGTCTTTGTTGACCACCTTGCGCCAGTCATCGGCCCAACCCACCGCACCGAAGCCGAAGGTCACCAGCATCACGACCCAGACGAAGCGGTTGCTCCAGTCGAACCACAGCAGCGTGGCCACGCCCACGCCGATCAGGATCAGCACCCCGCCCATGGTCGGCGTGCCGCTCTTGATCAGGTGTGACTGCAGGCCATAGTCGCGGATCGGCTGGCCGATCTTCAATTCGGTGAGCTTGCGGATCACCATCGGGCCAAACGACAGGCCGATCAGCAAAGCCGTCATCGCCGACATCACAGCGCGAAAAGTCAGGTACTGGAACACGCGCAAAAAACCCCATTCGGGAAATTGCGCCAGCAGCCACTGCGACAGGCTAAGCAGCATGGCTGAGCCCTGCCAAAGCCTGCTGTTGCAGGGCCGCCACCACTGTGGGCATGTGCATGAATTTCGACCCCTTGACCAACACCGCGCCGACCGCAGGGGCTTGCGCAAAGGCGGCGATCACGGCCGGCGCGTCGGTGAAATGCAGGGCGCCGGGTCCAAAAGCCTGTGCCGCATGGATGCAGTCCTGGCCGACAGCCCAGAAGCGCTCAATGCCTGCTGCGCGCGCATAAGCACCCACCTCGGCATGGAAAGCCTGGCTCCGATCGCCGACCTCGCCCATGTCACCCAGCACCAACCAGCGCGGGCCGGGCAGCGTGGCGAGCACGTCGATGGCGGCACGCACCGAATCAGGGTTGGCGTTGTAGCTGTCGTCCACCAGCGTGACATCGCGACCGGCCCAGCGCAGCCGCAGCAGCCGCGAGCGGCCGGCCACCGGACGGAAGCTGGCCAGGCCCTGCGTCACCGCGGCCAAGGGCACGCCCGCGGCCAGCGCGGCGGCGGTGGCCGCCAGCGCGTTGTGCAGGTTGTGGCGGCCGGGGATGTGCAGTTGCATGCTGGCGGCACCTGCAGGTGTGCGCACACCCAGCTGCCAATGACCGCCCTCGACATCGCTGACCCAGGCTGGCGACTGCGTGGCGTCAAGCGTCACGTCGGCAGCGCCGCTGAGCGCAAAGCTGATGCGGCGGCGAGCACCGGCCATCTCGCACCACACGGCGGCATGGGCATCGTCGGCCGGGTACACCGCGATGCCATCGGCCGGCAATGCAGCGATCACCGCGCCGTTCTCCTGCGCCACGGCTTGCACCGTGTGCATGAACTCCTGGTGCTCGCGTTGCGCGTTGTTGACCAGCGCCAAGCTGGGCTGGGCGATGGCCGCGAGTTGTGCGATCTCGCCCGGGTGGTTCATGCCCAACTCCAGCACCGCGATGCGGTGCCAGACCGCCGCATCCTGGCGCAGGCGCAGCACGGTCAGCGGCACGCCGATGTGGTTGTTGAAGGTGCCGGCGGTGGCCAGCGCGGCCTCACCTGCCCAGGCCCGCAGGATCGCCGCGATCATCTGCGTGACGGTGGTCTTGCCATTGCTACCAGCCACCGCGATCAACGGCAGCGTCAGCCGCGTCCGCCAGGCCGTGGCGAGTTGCTGCAACGCGACCAGGGTATCGGGCACCAGCAGCCCCGACAGGCCTGCAGCACCGAGCCCACGCTCGGCCAAGGCCGCAACGGCGCCAGCGGCGCGCGCCTGCGCCAGGTAGTCGTGCGCATCGAATCGGTCGCCGCGCAACGCGACGAAAAAGTCACCCGATTGCAGGCTTCGGGTGTCGCTGTGCACCCGCAGCAAAGGCGTCGCGCCATCGCCGACCATTGTCGAGTTCGGCAGCAAGAGATGGGCCTGGGCCAGCGTCATCAGCGCGGTCACGGCGAGCCCCTTCTCACCAGCGCCTCGGTGGCGACCTGACGGTCGAGAAAAGGCCGCTTGACCCCCGCCCACTCCTGGTAGTCCTCATGTCCCTTGCCCGCCAGCAACACCAGGTCGTCGGCGTCTGCCAACCCGATCGCATGGTTGATCGCGGCGCGGCGGTCTTCGATCAGGTCGACGGCAAACTCCTGCGGCATGCCGGCACGGATCTGCGCCAGGATCAGACCGGGGTCTTCGTCGCGCGGGTTGTCGCTGGTCAGCACCACCCGGTCAGCCAGCCGCTGCGCGATCGCGCCCATCAGAGGCCGCTTGCTGGCATCGCGGTTACCGCCGCAGCCGAACACGCACCACAGCCGGCCACCGCGCGCGGCCGCCAGCGCACGCAAGCTGCTCAAGGCCTTGTCGAGCGCATCCGGTGTGTGGGCAAAGTCGATCACGACCGCGGGCTGACCGGTCGCGGTAGCGATGCGGTCCATCCGACCAGGCACTGGCGTCAGCCTGGGCAGCACGGACACCGCCTGGTCCATGTCCACGCCGAGCGCGCGCAGCGCACCGAGCACCGTCAGCAGGTTGCTGACGTTGTAGTCGCCGACCAGGCGGCTGCGCACCGGCCGCCGGGTCAAGCCCTCGACCAGCGTGAACGCCAAACCGCCATCGACATAGGCTAGGTCCTGCGCCTGCAGACGCGCCGCACCGGTCAAGCCAGTGGTCCACAAGTCCAGACCGGCGCCAGCGCATTCGCTCGCCAGTGCCGCGCCCTGCGGGTCGTCGAGGTTGACCACCGCAGCCCGCAGCCCGGGCCAGTCAAACAGCGCGCGCTTGGCAGTCCAGTAAGCGGCCATGTCGCCGTGGTAATCGAGGTGGTCGGGGGTGAAGTTGGTGAACTGCGCGACGGCGATCGCCGTGCCGGCCAAGCGGTGCTCGGCCAGACCGATCGATGAGGCCTCGATCGCGCAGCCAGCAAAGCCGGCATCGGCCATGCGCCGCAGCGCGGCCTGCAGCGTGACCGGGTCGGGGGTGGTCATGCCGTTGTAGACCAAGCTGGCGGCCCCGTCCTGCAGCGGCGGCTCGCCGACCCCGAGCGTGCCGACCAAGCCGCAGCGCTGCCCGATGGCCGACAGCGCTTGCGCAGTCCACCACGCCGTGCTGCTCTTGCCGTTGGTGCCGGTCACCGCGATCACTTGCAAAGCGCTGGCCGGCTCGCCAAACCAGGCCGCTGCCAGCGGTCCGGTGCTCGACTTCAGGCCGAACAGGCTGGCGATGCGCGGATCGCTCGCGTCGAAGTCGAAGTTTTCGGCGCCCTCGGCCTCGACCAGGCAGGCCGCAGCACCAGCGGCCAGCGCCCCGGCCACATGGTGACGGGCGTCGCTGGCATGGCCTGGCAAGGCGATGAAGGCATCGCCTGGGCGCATCAACCTGCTGTCGATGCACAGCCGGTCAGCACCTGCTTGGCCCAGGCGCTGCACCAGCCAGTCCTTGGCTTCGATGACGCTGGCCAGCGCGCGCGCCATCAATAGCTCTCCCGCGCAGCCGACAGCGCATTGGCCACCACGCCCGACGTGACCTCGAGATCGGGCGCCACATTCATCATGCGCAGCGTCTGCTGCACCACTTGGCTGAACACCGGCGCGGCCACATCGCCGCCGAAATATCTGCCGTTGGTCGGCTCATCGACCATCACCGCGACGATGATCCGCGGCTTGCCGATCGGCGCCATGCCGACAAACCAGGAACGGTATTTGTTGCTGGAGTAGCCGTGGCCTTCTTGCTTGTGCGCGGTGCCGCTCTTGCCGCCGACCGAGTAGCCCATGGTCTGCGCCTTCTGGCCGGTTCCGCCCGGACCGGTCGCCATCTGCAGCATGGTGCGGATCTCGCGCGCGGTTTGCACCGACACCACCCGCCTGCCGGTGACTGCTTGGTCCTGCTTGAGCATGCTGACCGGAATCACTTCGCCGTCGCGGGCAAACACGGTGTAGGCCTGAGCCATCTGCAGCAAGGACGCCGACAAGCCGTAGCCATAGGCCATGGTGGCTTGCTCGATCGGGCGCCAGGTCTTGTAAGGCCTCAGCCTGCCCGTCACTGCGCCGGGAAAGCTGATCTGCGGCTTCTGGCCGTAACCCACGGCCGAGTACAACTCCCACAGCTCACGCGCGGGCAGCGTCATCGCGATGCGCACGATGCCGATGTTGCTGCTCTTTTGGATCACTTCACGCGCCGACAAAGCACCGTGACCGTGCGCGTCCTTGATCGGAATGCCACTGACGACGACGCTGCCGGGCGAGGTGTTGACCACTGTGTCGGGCTTGATGCGACCGGTCTCGAGCGCCAGCGCCATCACCAGCGGTTTCATCGTCGAGCCGGGCTCGAAGATGTCGGTCAGCGCACGGTTGCGCAGTTGCTCGCCACTGCGCCGGGTGCGCTCGCCGGGGTCATAGCTGGGGTAATTGGCCAGCGCCAGCACCTCGCCGGTCTGGACATCGAGCACTACCACGCTGCCGGCTTTGGCCTTGTGCTCGGCCACCGCGTCGCGCACCCGCTGGTAGGCGAAGAACTGGACCTTGGCATCGACCGACAAAGTGATGTCGCTGCCGTCGGCCGGATCGATGTGGGTGCCCAGATCGTCCACCACCCGACCCAGCCGGTCCCGCAACACGCCGCGGGCGCCGTTGTGACCCTGCAGCTGCTTCTGGAACGCGAGCTCGATGCCTTCCTGGCCCTGGTCCTCCAGGTTGGTGAAACCCACCACATGCGCCGCCGATTCACCCTCAGGATAGCGGCGGCGGTATTCGCGGCTCTGGTGCAGGCCCTTGATGCCCAAAGCCTGGATCTTGGTCCAGGTATCGGTCTCGATCTGGCGCCGCAGCCAGGCAAAGTTGCTGCTGCCGCTGGCCAGTCGCGCATCGAGTTCGGCCGGCGCCATGCCCAGCAACTGGGCTAGCTGTCCGCGCTGGGCGACGCTGGCCTGAAATTCTTTCGGAATGGCCCAAACACTGGGCACCGGCACACTGGTGGCGAGCAACTGGCCGCTGCGGTCGACGATGCGACCGCGTGTGGCAGGCACCTCCAGCGTGTGGGCGTAGCGCTTTTCGCCTTCTTTCTGAAAAAATTCAGGGCCGATGATCTGGATGTAGGCAGCCCGGCCCAGCAAGCCCGCAAAGCCCAGCCCCACCCCAGCCACTACAAGACGGCTGCGCCACTTGGGCGTCTTGCTGGCCAACAAAGGGCTGCTGGCGTAGTTGAGACTGCGCACCGAGGCAGGGTTGATCAGCTTTTTCACCGGGCTGCCCCCGCCAAGCCCAGCGTCGCACCGGCCGGCGATCCAGGCCGAGCTTCATACATCGTCACCGCCGGGGTCGCTGTGTTCATCATCAGCCGCTCACGCGCGGTGCGTTCGACCCGCAGGTTGGTGGCTTGGAGCTGCCGGTCGGCTTCCAGGCGCCGGTTCTCACCGGCCAGCCTGAGCGCCTCGGTCTCGACACGGTGAATCTCACTGAACAAGCGGCGCGCGTCGTAGGCGGTCCTGACCAGCACCAAAGCGCTGCCGATCAGCACGAGCAACAGCAAGATGTTCAGACGGGTCATGGTGCGCCATCCTGCGGGCCGCTGCGTTCAGCGACCCTCATGGTGGCCGAACGCGCACGCGGATTGGCCCGGACCTCTTCTGTCGAAGCCTTGGTGCGACCCAGCGCGACCAGTTTCATCACTTTGGGCGCAGCGTACAGACTGGGCGCACGCGGATCCACCAACTCACGGCTTTCGCGCGCGATGAAGGTCTTGACGATGCGGTCTTCCAGCGAGTGAAAGCTGATCACCGCCAAGCGTCCACCCGGCCAGAGCAGGTCCAGCGCCGCGCTCAAGCCCTGCTCAAGCGCTTCGAGCTCGGCGTTGACGTGAATCCGAAGCGCCTGAAAGGTGCGCGTGGCGGGGTTTTGGCCCGGCTCACGGGTTTTGACCGCACGAGCCACGATGTGGGACAGCTCGAAAGTGGTGCGAACGACTGCGCCGTCCTCCCGGCCAGCAACAAGCGCCTTTGCAATCGGTACAGCAAACCGTTCTTCGCCGTAGTCACGGATGACCTCCGCTATGTGGCGCTCTGAGGCGCGGGCCAGAAAATCCGCCGCGGTCTCGCCGCGGCTGGTGTCCATGCGCATGTCGAGCGGTGCATCGAAGCGAAAGCTAAAGCCCCGCTGCGGGTCGTCGATCTGCGGCGAGCTGACCCCCAGGTCCAGCAACACGCCATCGACCCGGGTCACGCCTTGTCCGGCCAGCGCAGCGCTCATGTCGGCGAAGCTGTCGTGGAGGATTGAAAAGCGCGGATCGGCATCTGCCAGAGACCGGCCAGCGGCCACCGCCTCGGGGTCTTTGTCGAAAGCCAGCAAGCGCCCGCCAGCACCGAGCCGCGCCAGCAAAGCCCGGCTGTGGCCACCGCGGCCATAGGTGCCGTCGACGTAGACCCCGTCCGGGCGGCGCAGCACGGCGTCGATCGCCTCCGTCAGCAAGACGGTCTTGTGTGGGCGGTCGCTGTCCTCGGCCATCAGAAGACGAAGCTCTTGATGGCGTCGGGCATGGGCCCGGCCATCACTTGGGATTGGTGGGCGGCGTACCGGGCCGCGTCCCACAACTCGAGGCGCTGGCCCATGCCCAACAACAACACGTCCTTGTCGAGCCCGGCCATCGCACGCAGTTCAGGCGGCACCAGCAAGCGGGCGGCCGAATCGACCTCGACGTCGACCGCGCTGCCGACAAAAAAGCGCCGCCAGCCATCGGCCTCCATCGGCAGGCCCAGCAACTGGCCGCGGAAACCCTCCCAGCCGGGACGCGGAAACAGCAGCAAACAACCCACCGGATGCTGGGTCAGCGTGAGCTGGTTGTCAGACAAGGCGAGCAAAGCATCGCGATGGCGAGCCGGGACGGTCACACGCCCCTTGCTATCCAAAGTCAATGCCGACGTGCCTTGAAAAACGAAATGCGCCACTTTTACCCACCAAATCCCACCAAGCCCCACTTTATCGCAAATTTCGGGGTCTGGCGCAGGTGAGCGCTAGAAACAGTCAATAAAATCAATCACTTAGGAGTGCTCTTGAATGCGGAAAAACTCTCGTTAACCATTTAAAAATAGGGACTTACGGTGGCTTGTGAAAGCCACTTCTGAGAAGGCGGAGATGCCGCCCAAGCGATCACCAGGCCGAACGGCGAGGCCCAACCGCTTCAAACAAGCGCCGGGCGGCCAGTCCGTCGCCTGTTTCAGCGCCGCGTGAACGCAGGCCTGCGCTTGTTCAGAAAGGCGTCCATGCCCTCTTTCTGGTCCTCGGTGCCGAACAACGCGTGAAACAGCCTGCGCTCGTACATCACGCCATCGGCAAGCGTGCCCTCGAAAGCACGGTTCACGCATTCCTTGGCCGCCAACATGCTGGGCCCGCCCAGGCGGTTGATGGTCTGCGCCGCGGCCAGCGCCTCTTCCATCAGCTTGTCGGCCGCCACCACGCGCGAGACCAGTCCTGCGCGCTCGGCCTCGGCTGCATCCATCATGCGCGAGGTCAGCACCAGGTCCATGGCCTTGGCCTTGCCGACCGCGCGCGGCAGGCGCTGGGTACCACCAGCTCCTGGGATGACGCCGAGCTTGATCTCGGGTTGGCCGAACTTGGCGTTGTCAGCGGCAATGACGATGTCGCACATCATCGCCAGCTCGCAACCACCACCCAGCGCAAAACCGGCCACCGCGGCAATCACCGGCTTGCGCACCGAGCGTATGGCCTCCCAATTGCGGGTGACCAGGTCCTGGGTGTAAGCGGTGACGAAGCTGTGCTGGGCCAGCACGCTGATGTCGGCGCCTGCGGCAAAGGCCTTGTCGCCACCGGTGATCACGATGCAGCCCACGCCCGGGTCGGCGTCGAAGGCCTTGAGCGCGGCGCCAAGTTCGTCCATCAGCGCATCGTTCAGCGCATTGAGCGCCTTGGGCCGGTTCAGCGTGATCAGTGCGGTGCGGCAAGCGCCGTCGCCGTGAAGTTCGGTCAGGATGTTTTCGTAGGTCATGGTAGACATGGGTTGATGGGGGGTGCCAGCAATCTACCCCAAAGTCCAGACTCGTCAGCGTGCTGGCGTCGCAGCCGAGCCCTGTAGGGGCGGCGAGATCAAGCTCAGATCGACCCAGCTGTCCGGGGGTTGGCGGATCAGGATGCGCACCGGCAGGTACTGCAGCGTCGGGGCGAACCAGATCTCTGCGCTGAGGTCGCCCCCGCTGGCCTCGCGCCGGGGCTTGACATGGAAGGTGGCCACCGCACCAAAGGGAAACTGCAACAACTCCTCGGCCACCACGTCGTAAATCCAGCGTTCGAGCTTGCGGCTGATGGCCAGCGGCAGTTCGACCGACCGGCCCACTTGCAGCCGCTCGGGCTGGGTGCTGAACAACCAGGTCAGCTGGACGAACTGGCTCGCCTCGTCCTGGGCGCCGGCCAGCGCATCGACTTCACGACCGTCAGACAGCACGACGCGCTCGGGACCGAAGCGCAGCGACCAGCGCCTTGCCGCGCGGAACAAGAGCTTCTGCTCGCCATCGAAGCGACGCGGCACCAGCCCGGCGTCACCAATCTCACCTTCGCTGACGATGTTGCGCGACAGCATAGGCCCCACCGAAGTGCTCATTCTGACTTGGTAACGCTGGCCAGAGCGCAGCCACTCGACCCGGGCGCTGCCATCGATGGCGCCGCGGAAGTAGCCGCTGAGCCGATAGTTCATCTGGGTCGACGGCGGCCATTCAAAAACAGCAGCGCTGGCCGGCGCTGCTGCGGGGAGGGGTGAGGCCAGAGGCTCTGGCGGCACCAGCGCGACCACCGGCGGCGGTTCCGGCGGTGGCACGACGGCTGCCGATGCCACCGCGTCGGGCCTGGCCGCCGAGCTCACCGGCGGCGGCGCAAGCTCAGCGACGACAGGGTCGGGTGCCGCGCCAGTCTCGGTCGAGGCGGTCGAGGCCGCCCGCGCCGGGGACGGCGCGATCTGCGGCCGCCGCGCAGGCTCCAACGGTAGCCCCGGGGGCTGCGCAGCGACCAACTCACGCACGAACATCACCTCGATCCGCGGCGGCGGCTTGTCACCCGCCACCTGGTCCATCAGATGCTCGGCCAGCAAGCCATGCAGCAGCGCAATGCCGGCCGTCAGCGCCCAGAAGCTGACGCGCCGGGCGCGACCCCGATCAAGACTCGAACCAGGCACGGCGGCGCGCGGCCACCCCTCGGGCTGGCTTGTCGTGCAGGTGCAGCGACAAGGTGCCGGCCAGCGCCGACAGCGGGTCGGGCCTTAAGCACAGCGTCAGCAGCCGCTGGTCGCGCACCAGCAGCAGCTCAAAATCCTGGTCGCGGGCGGTCCAGGCCTGGGCTTCGTCGAGTCGGCGGATGCGCCAACCATCCACGGCCAGCAACTCGTCGCCCGCCGACACGCCGGCGGCAGCGGCCGCACTGCCGGCCAGCACGGCCTGGACCTGGACCCCGCTGACCGGTCCTTCGCTGAGCCGCAGGCCCAGCGAGGCAGCGAAGCCGGCGCGCTCGGGCCGCAGTTCCACGCCGGTCGCCTGCAGCAGTTCAGCCACCGGCAACTCATCGGTGCCGTGCACCCAGTCGGCCAATTCTGACGCCAGACTTCGGCCGGCCACAGCGCTCAGCACCTGGGCAATGTCGGCTTCGCTGATCGGCCCGCCACCACTGTGCTGCCACAGCCCGCGCATCACCTCGTCCAGACTGGCGCCGCGCTGGCGCAGCGTCAGGTCGAAGCACAAGGCCACCAGCGAACCCTTGAGGTAGTAGCTGACCGTCGCGTTGGGCGTGTTCTCGTCGATCCGGTAGTACTTGACCCAGGCATCGAAGCTGGACTGGGCCACGCTCTGCACTGTGCGGCCGGGCGTGGCGGCAACTGCGTTGACCGTCT
Source organism: Bordetella parapertussis (assembly GCA_943328885.2). Lineage (GTDB taxonomy): Bacteria > Pseudomonadota > Gammaproteobacteria > Burkholderiales > Burkholderiaceae_C > Pseudaquabacterium > Pseudaquabacterium parapertussis_A. Next base: position 21,385 of record CALQBT020000001.1, read on the forward strand.
TGGCCAAGAGCGTGAGATAGCGCGGCGGATCGATCAAGCCGCAACGCAGCAGCATCAGGTCATCGTAATAGGACGTGAAGCCCTCGAAGAACCACAGCAGCCGGGTGTAGTTCTCGCGCTGATGGTCGACCTGCGCCAGCTCGGGCGGCTTGAGCCGCTTGACGTTCCAGGTGTGGAAGTATTCGTGGCTGATCAGGCCCAGCAGCCTGAGGTAGCCATCGCTGAGCGCGCCACCTGCGAGTTCGGGGCGTTCGCGCGGCAGGTCACGGCGGGCAGCGATCAGCGCGGTGCTGGCACGGTGCTCCAGTCCGCCATAGCCATCGGCCACCGTGTTGAGCAGGAACACATAGCGATCGAACGGGGGGGTCGCGTCAGCGTGCCAGAAAGCGATCTGCTGCTCGCAGATGCGGCGCGCATCGGCCAGCAGGCGTCGACCGTCGAAACCCGGCAAGGCGCCAGCGACCACGAACTCATGGTCCACGCCGCCGGCCCTGAAGCTGCCGCGCCAGAAAGCACCGAGTTCGAACGGGTGGTCGACCAGTTCGTCGTAGTCAGCGGCCTCGAATTCATCGCCCTTGCCGTCGGGCAAGGCCGGCATCGCGGTGGCCACCTGCCAACCCGCGGGCAGCCGCCCCAGTCGCAAGCGCTGCGGCTCGGCGTCGCGGCCCTCGACCCGCAGGCACAGGCTCGAGCCGTTGAAGAAACCTCGGCGGGGGTCCAGAAAAGCCGTGCGCACCGAGTTGTCGAAGGCATAGACCAGGTAGCTGACAGTGAGCGCGACGCGGCCGGTACAGCGAACACGCCAACTGGTCTTGTCGACTTGCTCGATCGGCAGCGCCCGCCGGCCCTGGCGCGCGCTCATGCCCGAGAGGTGGCGGCCGAACTCACGCACCATGTAGCTCCCGGCGATCCACACCGGCAGCGACAGCAGTTGCACCCCCGCCGGCTGCGCCACCGTCAGCGTGACGCGGTAATGATGGCTATGGGTATCGGCGACGTCGACGCGGTAGGCAATCATCTGGGCTCGCAGCGTGGAAAAGACCGTCAGGAAAGCTTGGGCAGCGCGGGCGCCGTCAAGTCCCGGCAGCGCCCAGAAAACAACTCAACGCGGCCACTGCCGACAAGCGGAACCGCAGCGTCAGCCAATGAGACAGACCCTGGGTCGGGTAGATTCTGCGATCCACCGCATAGCACACCAGCAGCATCACGCCGTGCACGACCAGACCGGCCGATGCCGGCATCATCACCGCGATCCAAGCCACCAAGGACGGCACGATGCCCCAGATGAACAGCGAGGCCGGCGGCGCGCTGAGCCGAAAGCCCAGCCCCCAGTAGATACCGCCCAAAAACGACACCACCACCGCTGCGAAAGCCGACAGCGCCAGCGTTGCGTAGGGATGGGCCTCGGCATTGACGACCCAGACCAGTGCGGCACCCAGCACGAAAGGCAGCAGTCCCAGGTGTCCGAGCAGGCGTGCGGTGTCCGACACGGGTGGCTGGTAGACGGCAGATTGGCTCATGAGGACCGATTGTCGCCGCGCTGGTGCAAAACCGGCGCCTCGGGTCAACCCTTTTTGGCCGCGGCGGCCAGACGCGATTCGATCTGTGCTGTCGGCATCGCGCCTGGCGCGCGTGAGCCATCCTCAAACACCAGCGCCGGCGTTCCCTGCACCTTGTACCTGCGACCCATCTCGGTGTTGCGCTCGAGTGCTGCCGTGTCGCAGTTGGCCGGGGCCTTGCCCGGCGCTTGGCCATCGACCATCCAGGTTCGCCAGGCCTTGGCGGGGTCCTTGGCACACCAGATGTCGCGCGACTTGGTGGTTGAGTCAGGCCCCAGGATCGGCAGCAAGAAGGTGTAGATCGACACATCCTTGACCGCAAGCAGGTCTTTTTCAAGTCGCTTGCAATAGCCGCAATTGGGGTCTGCGAAGACCACCACCTTGCGCGCACCACCGCCTTGTTTGATCAGCACCGCATCCTTGAGCGGTAGGGTAGCGAAATCGATCGCCGTCAGCTTGTCGATGCGCGCCTGGGTCAGGTCAGCGCGGGTCTTGGTGTCGATCAGCGAACCCTGGATCAGGAATTGCCCCGTCTCGTCGCTGTAGACGATTTCGCTGCCCATGCGCACCTCGTACAAGCCGGCCATCGGCGTCTTGCTGACCTCGTCGATCTTGGGAAAAGTAGGCAGCCGCTCGGGCAGGTTCTTGCGAATCGCCGCTTCGTCGGCCAGCGCAGGCGGCGCGATCCCAGCGGCCATCAATGCGGTCGCAAGGGCAGCCCGCACAGCGCCAAGTGCACGTTGGGTCATCAGGTAGTTCATCAGGCGTCCAGGGTGGGTTTTCAGGCGTCGAGCGCGCGCCGGGTCAGGAAGCGCTTGACCGGCGCCAAGCGATTGAGCAGACCCATGCCGCGATTGCGGAGTTCCCGCAACACGGGCTGAGGTTGGGCAAACAAGTGCAGCAAGCCATCGGTGAGCCATGCCATCGCGCGGGTCGGCAACACACGCTCTCGAACATAGCGGCGCAACAAGATCTCGTCGCCCAAAGCTCGCCAGGGCTCACGCTCGGCGATCACCCGGGCCAGCGCGGCGACGTCGGCCAGCCCCAGGTTCAGGCCCTGGCCCGCCAGCGGGTGGACCAGGTGCGCGGCATCGCCCACCAACACCCACCCCGCACCACACAGCCGATCGGCCTGGGCCAGCGCCAGCGGCCAGGCCGCCATCCCGCTGACCAGTTGCAACGGGCCGGCCGCGCCGCCCGTGGCGTCGGCCAGCGCCGCCTCGAACTCGGCCACGGGCATTTGCTGCAAGGCCTGAGCGCGGGCGGCGGGCAGGGACCAGACCAGCGCGTAGCTGCGTCCTGGCTCGGGGCGGTCCAGCGGCAACAGCGCGAGCACATCGGGCGAGCGGAACCACTGCCTGGCCATGCCGAGGTGGGGGTCTCCAGACACCAAGCGGGCCGCCAGCGCCTGGTGGCCATAGGCCTGTACATCGAAGCGAACACCCAGTGCCTGACGGCCAGCCGATGCCTTGCCTTCGGCCAACACGCTCAACACAGCGCCTGTGGCCTCGGCAGAGCCCTCTTCGACCCAGGCCAGGTGCGGCGCAAACCGCGCCGCGGTGCGCAGCGCCGTGTCGAGTTCGGCCGCATCGACGATCCAGGCCAAGGCCTCGGTGCCCTGCTGCCAGGCCGAGAAATCGATCACACCGCCGGCACTGTCGCCCTCGACATGCATGTCGTCGACCGGCGTGACCGCATCCGCAGGCAGCGCATCCCAGACCTTGAGTTCGCTCAGCAGCGCGCGCGACGCGGTGTTGAGCGCATAAGCCCGAAAATCCGGCGGCGCCTCTGGCGCGGCGCCAGCATCGCCGGCACCGATCAGCCCGACCCGCAAGCCTTGTCTGGCCAACGCCAGCGCCAGCGCCAGCCCCACCGCGCCACGGCCACGGATGCACACATCGAGCGTCGTCATGCGGCGCATTGTAGAAACCCGGGCCCGGCTTGATCGCACCGAATAAAATCAGCGGCTGCGCAGCGCCATCGGCGCCCAGCCCTCCCTCTGTCGAAAGCCCCCCATGAGCCTGCAATGCGGCATCGTGGGCCTGCCCAATGTGGGCAAGTCCACTCTCTTCAACGCCTTGACCAAGGCCGGCATCGCGGCCGAGAACTACCCCTTCTGCACCATCGAGCCCAATGTCGGCGTGGTGGAACTGCCCGACCCACGGCTAGACGCGTTGAGCCTGATCGTCAAGCCCGAACGCGTGGTGCCGGCGATCGTCGAGTTCGTCGACATCGCCGGCCTGGTGGCCGGGGCGTCCAAGGGCGAAGGCCTGGGCAACCAGTTTCTCGCGCACATCCGCGAGACCGACGCGCTGGTCAATGTGGTGCGCTGCTTCGACGACGACAACGTGATCCACGTGGCCGGGCGCGTCGACCCGATCTCCGACATCGAGGTGATCCAGACCGAGCTGTGTCTGGCCGACCTCACCACGGTGGACAAGACGCTGCAGCGCTCGATCAAGTCGGCCAAGTCGGGCAACGACAAGGAAGCCGCCAAGCTGGTCGATGTGCTCACCAAGTGCCAGGCTGCGCTCAATGAAGCGCGTCCGGTACGCAGCATTGCTTTCAGCAAGGAAGAGCTGGTCGTGCTCAAGCCGCTGTGCCTGATCACTGCCAAGCCGGCGATGTTCGTGGGCAACGTCGACGAGGGCGGCTTCGAGAACAACCCCCACCTCGACAAGTTGCGCGAGTACGCCGCCAGCCAGAAGGCACCGGTGGTGGCGATTTGCGCCAAGACCGAAGCCGAACTCGCCGACATGGCCGACGAAGACCGGCTGATGTTCCTGTCGGAAATGGGCCAGACCGAGCCGGGCCTCAACCGCCTGATCCGCGCGGCGTTCAGCCTGCTCGGGCTGCAGACCTACTTCACCGCCGGCGTGAAGGAAGTGCGCGCCTGGACCATCCACATCGGCGACACCGCCCCGCAGGC
>CALQBT020000002.1 GCA_943328885.2 Bordetella parapertussis
CCGCTGCGCGCACGCTCGCGGCCCTCCAGGTCGATCAGAAAAGCGTCGCAGTTCTGGCCGATGCCGCGCAGCTCGTCGAGGTCGGCGTCCCAGCCCGGGGCGATCACGCCGCCGTCGCGCAGCAGCACCGCAGGCTCGTCGGCGACTGCGGCCAGCAGCAGCCCGAGCAGGTCTGGCGCGGGTTGCAGCGCGTCGGCCATCTGGGCCAGCAGCGCTGCGCCGCCTATTTCGCTGTCGGGCAAGGCTGCGCGCAGCAGCGGCAGCACCTGCAGCGTCGCGCGCAGGCCGCTGAGCTCGCGCGGCCGCACCTGTCGCAGCGACAGCCTGGCGCTGATGCGCTCGACATCGCTGATCTGGCGCAGCGCCTGGCGCAGTGGCTCGAATCCCTGGCCGGTTAGCGCGGTGACTGCGTCGTGCCGGCTGATCGCCGCCGAGCGGTCGCGCTGCGGGTGCGTCAGCCAGTGCCGCAGCAGCCGGCTGCCCATGCCGGTCTTGCAGCTGTCGAGCAGCGACAGCAATGTCGGGCTGGGCTCACCGCGCAGCGTCTGGGTCAGCTCGAGGTTGCGGTGGGTGGCCGGCGGCAGGTCGATCAGCGCGCTGGCGCGGACCACCTCGAGCGTCGCGACATGGGCCAGCGCCTGGCCCTGGGTGTGCTCGGCAAAGCTCAGCAGCGCGGCGGCAGCGGCCTGGGCCACCGGCAGGTCCTGGGCGTTGAAGCCTTGCAGCGAGGCCACCTTGAGCAGCGCGCAGAGCTTGCGCAGGCCCAGCGCGGTGTCGAACTGCCAGTCGGGTCGTTGCGTGCGCGCTGCGCGGTGCTGTTGCAGCGCAGCGGGCAGGGTGTTGATCGGATCAGCCTGGCGCAGCAGCAATTCGGCTGGATCTAGCCTGGCCAGCCAACCGGGCAACTCTTTCTCGCTGCACTCGGTCAGGCCGAGCTGGCCGCTGGACAGCCCCAGCCAGGCCAGGCCCCAGGTCGCGCGCAGCTTGACGGCAGCGCACAGCAAGGTGTCGACCCGGTCGTCGAGCAGCGCGCTGTCGGTGATCGTGCCGGGTGTGACCACCCGCACCACCTTGCGCTCGACTGGCCCCTTGGCTGTTGCCACGTCGCCGACCTGCTCGGCGATGGCGACTGCCTCGCCGAGCTTGATCAGCTTGGCCAGGTAATTCTCGACCGAATGCACGGGCACGCCAGCCATCACGACCGGCTCGCCGGCGCTCTGCCCGCGCGTCGTCAGCGTGATGTCGAGCAGTCGATGGGCTTTGCGAGCGTCGTCGAAAAAGAGCTCGTAGAAGTCGCCCATGCGGTACAGCACGAGCGTGTCGGGGAAGTCGGCCTTGATGCCCAGATATTGGGCCATCATCGGCGTGTGCCCGGCGAGGTCGGCGTTCTTCGCGATGGGTGGTGAATTGTCTTTTTGCATCAATGACTTGCCAGCATATCGCGGTGGGCTCGAAGAAGTCGGCTGTCGGGTTCCGTGGAATTATCGTTGGGCGACTTCTGGCATCGCGCGGTCTACGCCCGGACGGTGGGGTCGGATTCAACAACGAACACTTCGACGATGACGACATGCTGGTCATCCGCCTGTCCGACAAGCCCATCGTTTGTGAGGTGTCGCAGGACTGGAACAGGCCTGTCAGCTACGCCGCAGACGGATCCGTGGTTGAAACCGTGATCCTCGAAGCGGCGAAGCTGGGCGCCTGGCCGCTGTCCATCGAGCACCGCGAGGTCGTCTGAGCGCTGCGCTTTGTTAAGCGGCGAGTGCTGGCGCGGCGCGGACCTGATCGCGCACTCGTATACCCAAGGCCAGGCGCTGTGCCCGGTGGTGCCGGTGGTGACGCCGCAGCGTTGTGCGCGCAGGCTTACATCGGCGCGCACTGCAAGACCTGGAGCGCCAAGTACGCTCAGCAGTGGGGCCACACGCTGGCCCAGCATGTCTACCCGGTGATCGGCGCGATGCCCGTTGGGCGAGCTTGCGCTGGCTGGCGGATGAAGGCGCTCAAAGAGCACCGCGTTGCGCTGACGGATGTCGCGCAGCGGCTGCTGGCGGCGGGCTTGGCTTGCCCACGTTTGGGGGGAAGGGCTGGTGTTTTCGTCAGCAGAAGACCCGCTGTTGACACGAAGTAAACGGCTGCGGCAAGCGCTACGCAGAAGTTTTGGTTCACGATGAGACGGGTGGGGCCAGTATTTTTTGAGCGGCTTGACGTGATATAGACCAACTTGCACGGACTCGCAGGCTTGGCCTAAGGTGGTTTGTGGAGATCATTTCTCCATCAAGCGAGAAACCAGATACCCGGCCACCAGGCTCCAAAAAGCGGCCCCGATGTTGAACAGGCTGATGTCGGCCAAAGTCACCATCAAGCTGACCAGAGCTCCCAGGCTGTACTTCGGGCCACCAAAGGCGGACACAAACGCTCCTTGCAGCACGCGCAACATCGCCAAACCGCAGAGCACCATGATGAAAGCTTTGGGCGCACCCAGCATCAAACCCGTGAAGGTGGGGGCCAGCAAACCAAAGCAGATGGAAAAGATGCCGAAAAAAATGGCGCCTAGATAGTGCTGATGCCGCTCGCCGGAACTGGTGATCAGGCCGTTGCTCGGACCTGTCAAACATGTGCTGACAGCACCCAAGCCCGCGCTGATGGCCGAACCCAGGCCGCACACCACGGCGATGGTGTTGACGGGGGGCTCGTGGCCGGCCTGCTTGAGCACCGCGACGCCTTGTCCGTTTTGCACGACCAGGACCGTGATCGACAGCGGCACCACCAACTCCAGCAAAGCCGCCCACGACCACACCGGGCTGCTCCAGATCGGTTGCGCCAACCATCCTGCGCTTACGTGGGAGGGGCTGAAGCGGTGCATCGCATATATCAACACCATGCCGGTGACCAAGGCACCGATCACTGGCGGGATGCGCTTGGCCCAGGAGGGCAGGGCGGACAGCAGCAGGAAGACGATGACCATGGGCGCTGCCATCGCCGCGTCAGCTTCGAGGGCGCGGACGATGTCCAAGCCAAAGCGCAAGAACACCCCGGCAACCATGCCCATCACGATGGGCATGGGCAGCATCGACATCACGCGCTTGACCCAGCCGGTGGCGCCCAGCACGAACATCAACGCACTGGTGAGGTAAAAAGCCCCGGTCACCTCGGCCAAGCTCAGGTGTTGCAAAGCGGGTCCTAGCAAGACCGTTCCCGAAATGGTCCAACCGAATGCCAAGGGACTCTTGAAGCGCCAGCTCATCAGCACCGAGATGACCCCGTTGATGAAATAGACCGCAAAGACCCAGGACGCCAATTGCGCCGTGCTCAGCCCGCCGCGCGAGCCCACCGACATGACCACGGCCAAAGGGCCTGTGGCGGCAAAGATGAAAGCGACAAAGGAATTCGCCAGCGCGGCGGATCCAAGATCAGCCCGCAGTTGTCGAAAACTGGGGCTAGCTGATGTCGGGCGTTCGATGTGGTGCAGAAAGATAAGAGCCTCACTGAGTCAACAACAGGATCGGTCTGGATCGCGTCGTGCAGCGCGCACCGGCTCAGCGCCCACGCCAGACCGGTGGGCGCCGGGCGAAGAAGGCCTGCACGCCCTCTTTGTAATCCTCGCTGCCGCTGATCACTGCCAGCGCTTTGGCCGTGGCCTCCCAACCCGCCGCGTCGGCAGCGGCCAGCAGCCCGTTCATCGCCTGCAGGCACGCCTGCACCGACAGCGGTGCGTTGTCGCCGATGCGCTGCGCCAGCGCCAGTGCGCGCGACAGCGCTTGGCCGGGCGCGCTCAGGTGGTTGACCAGGCCCAGCGCATGGGCGCGCGCCGCGTCGATGGTCTCGCCGCCGAGCACCATCTCGCGGGCGATGTTGGGTGGCAAGGCCACCAGCGCGCGAAACAGCGCGCCGCAGGTCGGCAACACGCCGCGCATCACCTCCGGCAGGCCGAAGCGGGCATCGGTGGCGGCGACCACCATGTCGCAAGCCAGCACGATCTCCATGCCCCCGCCCAGCGCCAGCCCTTCGACCGCGGCGATCAAGGGCTTGTTGCGGTGTCTGCGGATCACACCGTACTCGCCGCCGCGCTCGGTGACATAGTCACCAGCCGAGCGCAGGTCGCTGCCGGCGCAAAAGACCTGGCGCCCGCCGGTCAGCACGCCCACCAGCAGCGCGGGGTCGTCTTCGAGCTGGTTCAAGGCGCGGTCGATGGCATCGGCCAGCGCGCGATCGACCGCGTTGCGCTTGTGTTCGCGGCACAGCGTGATGACCAGCACGGGCCCCACGCGCTCGCAGCGCACGCCCTCAGCGGTGGTCTTGTCGCCATTGCCTTGCGGCCTGGCGTCTGCGGTTTCTTCAGGCGCTCCGGGCGGCTGGGCTGTGCTCATCTTGGAATCCTCGTGTCGGTGTCGCATGGCGACGGATTGACGATCGCCTGCATTGTCGTCAAGGCCGGCGCGGGCCAACTCCGCGAACGCAGGGCAGACCGGTTAGGGAAGCGGCCGGAAGCGGGGCGTTAGCATCGGCGTACCAGGCATTGCGCGTTGCGATGTCCGCCGCACCCTCAAAGGATCGAGCATGGCCGCAAGCAAACTGCCGAGGGTGGCTGCGGTCAAGACCGGCTTGAAGACGACGCTGAGTTCGCCGGCCATCGAACCACCGCTGTTCGAGCCGGTCAGGACGCGCCGCACGTTTGAGGCCGTGTGCGACCAGATCCGCCAGCAAGTGGCCGACGGTTCGCTCCAGCCCGGTCACCGTCTGCCCGGCGAGCGCGAATTGGCCGAGCAGTTTGACATCAGCCGCAGCGGTGTGCGCGAGGCCTTGCGCAGCCTGGAACTCGCCGGCATCGTCGTCGCTCGCACCGGCGTCAACGGGGGTTTCTTCATCCACAGCAGCGGATCCGATGGCATCACCCAGGCGGTGCGCGACATGGTTGCCATTGGCCAGGTGCCCACCGCCAGCGTCACCGAGGCCAGGATCGAGCTGACCTGCGTCGCGATCAGGCTGGCCTGCCAGCGAGCGAGCGAGGCCGAACTCGATGCGATCGGGGCCGATATAGACCACCACACCGCACTGTTCCGCCAGGGCGGTGGCTCGCGCAACACCCATTCGGTCGGCGAGTTCTACCGCTTGCTGGCGCGAGCGACGCACAACGAGGTGATCGTGATGCTGGTCGATGCGCTGTCGGAGATCGTGCGCACGCTGCTCGCGCGCATCGACCCCAAGCCGCGTGAAGACATCATCGCGGTGCGGCGCCAGGTGTTGCAGCACATCCGCGCTCGCGACGCCGATCGAGCCTGCGATGCGATGGCGGCTCACCTGCGCAACCTCAACGATTACCTCGAGGCGCAGCGCCAGGAGAAGGCCGGCCTGGCAGCGCCGGCGGCGAGCAAGCGCGGCCCGGGCTGATGCTGGCGAGCGGATCGAGCGCGGGTCGGGAGCGCTTGCCGTAGCGCTGGGACCGGGACCATGGGTCTGCGCTGCTGAGTCACAGGCTGGTGGGCCAGGTCGCCAGCCGGTGTTCTCCGACACCGCCGCGACGGCGCGTTCGGAACACCTCGATCATCCGGATCACCCAGTCGCGGGTCTCGCCCGGTCGGATCACCGCGTGCGCGGCGAACATGCCGGCGAGCTCGTAGGGTGAGTTGCTGACCACCATCTCGCTCATCAGCGATTCGAACTCTGCATCGCCTTGCTCGGCGCGCCGGTTGTGCACCACGCTGACAGCCACCGCCGGGTCGACGAAGCCGACTTCACCGGTGGTCATCACCGCCACCACATCGGCGATGCCGCCGCCCATGTTCAGGTAGGCCTGGCCATAGCTCTTGCGCACCACCACCGCGATCCTGGGCACGGTCGCGAGCGACAGCGCGCGCAGGTTGTTCATGATCTTGCCGGCCACGCCCTCTTGCTCGGCCTTCAGTCCCACCAAAAAACCGGGCGTGTCGGCCAGCAGCACCAGCGGGATGTTGAAGCTGTCGCACAGCACGATGAACTCGGTCATCTTGTCGCATGACGCGCCGTCAATGGCGCCGCCCTTGGGCCAAGGGTTGCTCGCGACGATGCCCACCGGGTGGCCGTCCATCCGCGCCAGCGTTGTCTCAAGTGCGCGGCCATGGCGGGGTCGCCAGGGCATCGTCGAGCCGATGTCGGCCAGGCAGTCGGCGAGCTTGCGGCCATCGTAGATCTTGTTGCGCGACAGCGGGATCAGCGCCTCGATGTCAGACGGTGGCTGCGCCTGGACCGGCCCGCTTGCCATGGGCGGGGCCTGGGTGTGGTCAGAGGGCAGGTAAGACAGAAAGCGGCGCAGCGCGTCGATGGCCTGGGCATCGGTGTCGGTGACCAAGTCGATCTGGCCGGTGACATCGGCGTGCAGGTCGGCGCCGCCCAGTTCTTCGGGCGTGACCGACTGACCGAGCGCGACCGAGGTGACCTTGGGGCTGGCCACCGAGAACGTGGCGTCGCGCCGCATCACCGAGAAATCAGACTGCACCGCGTACCAGGTGCCCATGCCGTAACAAGGCCCGAGCACCGCGCAGACCCAGGGCACGTCGCGGTCTCGGTTGGTGGCGTTGAGCTGGCCGACCCGGCCCATGCCGACCGCGCCCTGGATGTCAGGCATCCGCGCGCCGGCCGACTCGATCAGGAACGCGCAGGCCATGCCGGCCTTGGACGCGCTGAGCTTGAGGAAATTGAGCTTGCGGATGTTGGTGACCGTCGACGACGCACCGAGCGTGGTCAGGTCGAACGAGGCGACCGCGATGTTGCGGCCGTCGACCCGCCCGAAGCCGGTGACGATGCCGTCGGCCGGCGTGCGGTCCAGGTCCTCGGGTCGGGCAGAGCGGGCGAATTCGCCGATCTCGCTGAAGCTGCCGGCGTCGCACAGCGCGGCAATGCGTTCGCGCGCGTTCATCACGCCCTTGGCGCGCCGGGCCGCGAGCTTGGCCTCGCCGCCCATCGCGTGGATTTTGCGCCGGCGGGTTTCGAGGTCGTCGAAGGGTTCGGACTTGTTCATCAGTTTGATCCTGTAGGGGAGATGCGGGACTGCGCCGCGCGCTCGCGTTTGAAAACATGATGGGCGATTTTGCGATGTCGCGCGACGCAGCCATCGGCCCGAGGCGTCAAGGCCTGGCGGGCTAGCCTGTGGCGGGTCAGCTGCCGCGCCAGACGGTGCTTGGCATCGACGGTCACGGCCGCAGGTGTGCGGCGCGCTGCACCAGTTCGCGCCACAACTCGTCACGCTGACGGCTCATCCTGGCGTCGCTGGAGCTGGTCCAGACCGCCGTCTGGACCATCACCAGCTTGAGCCGCGGGTGGACGAACACCGCCTGTCCTCGCACGCCGAGCAACGCGAAGCCCAGGTGGTCGGGGAACACCCAGGTCTGGTAGCCGTAGCCGAAATACGGCGTCGCGCGTCTGGGCTGCAGATGCCCGTCGCGAAATCGCACCGTGGTGGCCGCGTCCACCCAGTCGGCGGGGATCACCGATTGGCCCTCGCGCTGGCCCCGTTCGGCCAGCAGCAGGCCGAGCCGGCCCCAGTCGCGCAGCCGGGCCGACAAGCAGCAATAGGCGGCTTCCATGCCTTGCGGGTCGGTGACCCAGACCGCGTCGGCCTCGGCGCCCAGGGGCTGCCACAGCTTGTCACTGACATAGTCCGCGAGCGGCCGGTCGACCGCTCGCGTGAGCACCTGCGCCAGCACTTGGGTATCGGCCGAGATGTATTTGAAGCGATCGCCAGGCGCCGCGTCGCTGGCCTGGAAGCGCCCCAGCGCGCGCAGCAGACCTCCTTGTTGCCTGGCCCAGGTGCGCGACAGCGCTGCGATGTCGGTGCCGGGCTTGTCGTAGGTCTCATCGAAGCGCACGCCCGAGGCCATGTTCAGCACATGGCGGATCGTGACGCCTTTCCAGGCGGTGGCGGCCAGTGCCGGCTCGTAGCGGTCCACCGGGTCATCGATCGAGGCGATGCGGCCTTCGGACAGCGCGATGCCGGTCGCCATCGCCACCAAGGTCTTGGCCATCGAGAACGAGGTGAACCGGTGCTCGGCTTGGCGCTCGTACTGGTAGCGCTCGACCAGCACTTTGCCGTCCTTGAGCACCAGCAGGCCGGTGGCGGGATGGCTGTCGAGATAGGTCTGGATGAAAGGCCAGTCGGGCACCGCATCGTGGCGCGGCAGCGCGCGCGGCACGGTGCCCGCGCGCACCGTGCGGACCGGGAACAAGGTCTCCATCGCGCTGTGCGCACCGACCCGGTGGTCTTGTGTGTACCAGTTGTCGACGGTGCCCACCGGGTAGCCCTGGGCCGCGCCGTAAGCGGCCTCGTCAGGCGCTGCCGTCGTGGCCTGGCTGGCGGCCAGCAGCGCCAGGCAGATCAGTCTCCTGAGAAAATGTGGCTTTGGGCTTGATCCCCACGGGGGCCGGCCGGCTTCGGCCGGCCTTGGGGCGCTTAGGATGCGCCAGGGCATGGCAGCTTTCCGGGTCAAAGGTCTCGCGAGGCTTCAGGGCCCGGCGGGGGGCGCCGATCGAACCAGGGGCGCGCACGCTCGAGTTGACCGGCCAAGCGCAGCAACATCGACTCGTCACCGTAGCGTGCAGCGAACTGGCAACCGATCGGCAAGCCCTCGCTCGACCAGTACAGCGGTACCGACATCGCCGGCTGTCCGGTGATGTTGAACGGGTAGGTGAAGGGCAGAAAGCCATCGAGCTTGTCCAGCCAGCCCTCGACGTCGCGAGAGGTGGTGTCGAAGTGGCCGATGGCTTGCGGCGGTTGCGCCAGCGTGGGCGTCAGCCAGGCGTCGTAACGCTCGAAGAACTGTGCGATGCGCCGCGACTGGCGGTGCAGGCCGTGGATCGCGAGGATGAATTCGGCCGCGGCGATGCCTCGGCCGCATTCGGCCAGCGCGTAGGTCAGGGGTTCCAGCAATCCGGGATCAGGCATGGGCCCGCCGGTGCCGCGCGCGACGTTGGCCATCGTGTGTGCAGCAAACACCAGGCCGAAGCCGCTGCGCAGCGCCAATGCGTCGTAGTCGGGTGAGGCCTCTTCGACATGGTGGCCCAACTGCTCGCACAGTCTTGCGGCATCTTCGACCGCGGCGATGCAGTCCGGATGCAAGGGCACCCCGGTGGGCGCGGTGCGGGCAAATCCGATGCGCAAGCGTCCGGGCGGCGAGCTCACTTCGCTCAGGTAAGGCCTGGCCGGCGGTGGCGCGACATAAGGGTCCCCCGGCATTGCGCCGGCGATTGCATCGAGCATCGCCGCGCTGTCGCGCACACTGCGGCTGACCACATGCTGCATCGCCAGCCCGCTCAGGCCCTCGCCACCCTCGGGACCGGCGCTGATGCGCGCGCGTGTGGGCTTGAGCCCGAACAGGCCGCAACAAGAGGCCGGGATCCGGATCGATCCGCCGCCATCGGTGGCATGCGCCAGCGGCACGATGCCTGCCGCCACCGCCGCTGCCGAGCCGCCGCTCGAGCCGCCCGGTGACAACTCGCGGCGCCAGGGGTTGCGCGTGATGCCGTAGAGCTGCGACTCGGTGCAAGGCGACAGCCCGAACTCCGAGGAGTTGGTCTTGCCGATGATCAGCAGGCCGGCACGGCGCATCCGTGCGACGACCTCGCTGTCGGCGGCTGCGATGTTGTTCGCGTACAGGCGCGACGCCGAAGTGGTCGCCACGCCCTTGACCGATGCGACCAACTCCTTGACCAAGAAGGGCACGCCCTCGAACAGGCCTGCGGGCAGGCCGTCGGCGATGGACTTGCGGGCCGACTCGAGCAGCGGCGTGACCACCGCGTTGAGCGACGGGTTGTGTCGCGCGAGCCTTTCGCAGGCGGCGTCCAGCAACTGCGCAGGCGTCACCTCGCCGCGTTTGACCATCGCGGCCAGGCCGAGTCCGTCGTGCGCTTCGTAGTCCTTCATGTCGGGGTTTCCTTTGCGGCGAAGTCGGCGGGCCAGTCGGCCGCAGGCATCGCTGCGGTGTCTGACAAGTCGGGCGTGACCGCCGTGCCGAAGCCAGCGCACTGCAAGGAGCCGATCGCCAGCAAGCCGTCGCGGATGCGCAGCCGCACCCGACCGTCCTGCAGATGGTAGAGGTCGGGATGCGCTTGCAAAAAGGCCTGGGCCTCGCCCAGCGACCGCCCGCCAAAGCCGTCGATGAAATGATGGGCATTGCGCTCGACATGGGTGATGCCCAGCAGGCTTGCCAGCGCGAGGTCTTGCTGCACCGATACACCGGCCTGGGTCGTCAGGTCCTCACCGGACATGAAGAAATGTCCCGCTCCCTCGGCGCTCCAGCGCTGGCAGCGCGCCAGGTTGATCAGCGACTTGTAAAAGCCTTTGCAGGCCTTGGACGACACGCCGCGATAGCCTAGCGAGCGCGCGCGCGGAAAGGCTTCGAGGTCGCCGTCGGATTCGTCGATGATCACCGGCCGATGGCGGGCCAGCGCGGTGATGCTGTGCGTCAGCGCAGCCTGGCGTTTGATCGGTTGCTCGATGAAGCGCGTTGCCGAGCACAGCTTGTGCAGCGCTGGCGCGCTGGCCATTCGAGTCCACAGTTCGGTGATCGAAGCCGCGTCCTCGTACTGCTCGTTGCCGTCGAGCGAGATGTCGATGGGTCCGTCGATCGCGTCGAGCACGCTGGCGATGCGGCCCAGGCGTGCCAGGTCGGCGTCGAGTTGCCCGCTGACCTTGAGCTTGAAATGGCGGTTGCCATAGCAAGCGACGACTTCCTGCAAGGTTTCCGGCAGCCCGTCGTTGACGCGGCTGCCATCGGCCTGGTCACCTGCGACGATCGGGTCGGCCAGTCCCACCGTGTGCCGTGCATGGATGCTGTGCGCTGGCGACAGGCTGTGCAGAAAGGGCCCGAACGCGAAGCCGGCGAGGTCAGGCACGATCTCATGGGCCCGCATGCCGGGCAGGTTGGTGCGCATCGCGTCCCAGAAACTCATGCCCTGGATGCGGCACAGCGCGTCGAGCACCGCGCGGTCGAGCAAGGCCGGTCCGTAACTGGCGACCAGCGCCACCAAGCCCTGGCTTGATCCGGCGGCCAGCAAGGGTGCGTAGTGATCGGCATGCAGGTCGAAGGCGCTCATCCACGGCGCGGCCTGGTAGGCCTGGGCGCAGAGTTCGATCGCGCGGCGCAGTTGGTGCTGGTTTTGCGCGTCGCTGAGCGCCGGGTTTTTGTCGAACCACTTCGCGCCCAGCGCCTCAGCGGCGAAACCGACCCCCTCGCGGCCATCCTCGCAGCGGATCCGCACGCGAGCGATCACCTGCACGCCCTCAGTGACCGTGATCACCCCGAAGCGAAACGGCAGTCGCAGACGGAAAGGCTGCTCGAACATCTCGACGTTGCAGACCTTGAGCCGGGTTGTCGGACTGTTCACAGACCCTCCATCGCGCCGCGCAGGTAGCCGATGGCGCGCGCAGCGCAGCCCCGACCGTCGGGAACGTATTCGAAGGGCTCCACCGCCAGCCAGCCCTCGTAGCGGTGCCGCTGCAGCGCGGCCAGCAGCGGCCTGAAGGATTGCTTGCCCTGCCCGGGGCCGCGCAGGTTGGCGTCGTTGACCTGCACATGGGCCAGCAGTCCAGTCGGCAACCACCGGTCGAGCAAGGCCGCGGGCGACTCAGACTCGGCGAGTGCCGCGGCGCAGCAATCGAGCATGGTGCGCAGCGCCGGATGACCGATGCCTCTGACGATATGCGCGGCCTCGTCAAGGTTGTTGATGAAGTTGGCCTGCGGCGGCGCCAGGGCTTCGATGCAGTAGGTGATCTCGGCGCGCTGGGCATGGTCGGCTAGGCTGGCAAAAGCCTCGATCGCGCGTTGCCGTGCCGGCTCAACTTGGTCTGGCTGCTGCGGCAGGCGCCGCTGCGCAGGCGAGCCGTGCACCATGATCCGGCCACCCAGGTCGGCGCACAGGTCGATCAAGCCATGCAGCGTGGCGAGCGTGCACGCGCGCAGCTCGGGGTCCGCCGTGGTGATCGACAAGCCGGCAGGTCGCAGCAGCAGCCAGTGCAGGCCCGAGATCGCCAGTCCGCATTGCTCGGCCTCGCGCCGCAGCCGAGTCCGCTGGCCGCTGCTCAAGGCCAGCGGATCGTCTGCGAGCGTGAACGGCGCGACTTCAAGCCCGTCATAGCCCAGCGCTGCGGCGAATTCGCATTGCTCGGCAAACGCCATCGGGGCCAGCACTTCGTTGCACAGCGCGATCCGGGCCGGCGCTGGAGCTTGCGCGCTGGGCATCACAGATGCAGCCCGGCGGGTGCTGGCGATGGGCCTGAAGCCCCCGTCAGCGCGGCATGGACGGCCAGCGTCAGACGGCCGAACTCGGGCGACGCGCGGGTCTCGATGCTGCGCGGGCGCGGGTTCGACACCGAGTGGATGCCCGCCACCTGACCGGGTCGCGGCGTCATCACCACGACCCGGTCGGCGAGGAACACCGCCTCCGGAATCGAATGCGTCACGAAGACGATGGTCTTGCGCTGGTTGTCGGCGCCGATGCCCGTCTCGCCCCAGATGCGCAGCAGTTCCAGGTTCATCTCGTCACGCGTCATCGCGTCGAGCGCGCCGAAGGGCTCGTCCATCAGCAAGATCGGCGGGTCGAGGATCAGCGCCCGGCACAGCGAGGCGCGCTGCTGCATGCCGCCGGACAACTCGTTGGGGCGCTTGTTGGCGAAGTCGGCCAGCCCGACCAGGCGCAACAACTGATGTGCCCGGTCCCGATAGTCGCCCGGTTTCAGCCCTGACAACTCGGCCGGCAGCAGCACGTTGTCGAGCACGCTGCGCCACTTCAGCAGCACCGCGGCCTGGAACACCATGCCGACCCGCGACACCGGGCCGCTGACGGTCGTGCCGTCAACCACCACCCGGCCCGAGGTGACAGGCCGCAGCCCGGCGATGACGCGCATCAGCGTCGACTTGCCGCACCCGCTGGGGCCCACCAGCGCGACGAACTCCCCGGCCCCGACCGTCAGCGAGATGTCGCGCAATGCCTCGACCGGACCGCTGTCGGCCTGGTAGACCATGCCGACCCGGTCGATCTCGATCAACGGCTTGGCGGTCGAGTTCGTCAGCGGTTCGTCCATGCTCGGCGCGCTGGGGTCCGGGGTCTCAACGCACCGGCAGCGGCATCGCCACCTTGGTGAGGAACTCGGTCGTCGACACCGTGCTGCAATCGATCTTGCGCGGCAGGCCCATGTAGCTGTTGACGATGTCGACCGAGGCGCACATTTTTTTCTCGTCAATCCAGCCAATGCCCTTGTCGGCATAGGTCTTGGTGCGCATCAGCTCCAGTCCGAGCATCATGTTGGGTTCGATGATCGACAGATCGATTTCCGGCACCCGCTTCTTGAAGATCACGAGCGCGCCTTTCGGGTCGGCCATCACGTCACGCCAGCCCAGGTAAGCCGCCTCGAGGAAGGCTTTCAGCACTTTCGGACGCTCCTTCATCGTCTTCTCGCTGGCGATGATCGATATGCTGTACAGGTCGAAGCCGGTGTCGGCCCAGGGCAGCATCAGCGCATTGCCGGCGCCCATCGCCTTCTCGTAGAAAGGCAGGCCGGTCGAGTAATCGCCGACCACGTCGACACGCTTTTCGGCCAACGCCGCGATCTTGGCCGTGGGTTCGATATTCACCCAAGTGACCTTGCTGTCGTCGATCTTGTGCAGTTTGGCGAATGCCGGCCAGGCTTGGCGCTGGCCGTCGCCGGGTGGCGCGCCTATGGTCTTGCCCTCGAGGTCTTTCGGCTTGGTGATCGGCTTGTCCTTGCGGCTGAAGAAGTTCAGCGGCGTGTTGTCGAACACCATGCCGACCATCTTGACCCGGGCTCCGCGCGAGGAGGCGCTCAGCACCGCGACCGCGTCGGCCAGACCGGCATCGGCGCGGCCGGTGTCGACCTTGGCGATCGAGTCTCCCGAGCCCTTGGAGTTCTCCAGCGTCACCTCGAGTCCGCGCTGCGCGAAATAGCCTTTTTCCAGGGCAACCCAGTAAGCCGCGTGGTCGCCGACCGCGAACCAGTTCAGCGCGAAACTGAATTTCTCGGGTGTCTGCGCGAAGGCGCTGGCGCCACACAGTGCGAGCAGGGTCAGTCCCGTGCGCGTCAGGCTCAGAAAACGTTTGCTCATCGTTGCTCTCCTTCGGTTGAACTGCAAGACATGGCCCATCAGATCTCGCCCGCCCAGGGCGCCAGCACTCGCGAAAGCCAGGCGACGATGCCGAACAGCAGCAAGCCCAGGATCGAGATCAAGATCAGTGCCGCGAACGCTACCGGCGTGTTCATGCTGCTCTGCGAGGTGATGATCACGTAGCCCAGACCGCGCTGCGAGGCGACGAATTCGCCGACGATGGCGCCGACCACTGCCGCGGTGGCGGTGATCTTCAGCGCGCTGAGGATGTAGGGGTAGGCGTTGGGCACGCGGATCTTGGCGAAGACCTTCCACTTCGGCGCGTTGAAGACCCGGCCCAGATCGATCAGGTCCTGGTCGATCTGGGTCAGCCCGACGGCGGTGTTGATCACGACCGGGAAGAAACCGATCAGCGCACCGATCAGCATGTTGGGCACGATGCCGTAGCCCATCCAGACCAGGAACAGCGGCGCGACCGCGACCTTTGGCAAGGTGTTGACGAACACCAGAAAGGGCGTCAGGGTGCGCGAAATCGCATTCGACCAGGCGATCGCCAGCCCCAGCAGGACGCCGGCAATGCCTGACAGCAGGAACGCGCCGAGGATTTCGACACCGGTGACCCAGATGTGCCGCGACCAGGGGATCTCGTCGCCGAACAGCGCACGCCACACCGCGATCGGGCTGGGCAGCAGGTACTCGCGGATGTCAAGGTAGGTCGACGCCAGCTGCCAGGCCAGCGCGAGCGCGACGAACAAGGCCGTCGCCGGCAGGTTCTGCGACAAGCACCGCAGCAGCCGGTTCATCGGGTGTCCCGCAGCGGCGACTTGAACGCGAGTCGCGTCAGCCAGGGTTCGAGGGCAGTGACTTTCATGCGGGTCGCCGCTCAGTCCAGCCAGCGTTCGAGGTGTTCGGCGACAAAGGCGTCGTCGCTCAGATCGTGGTGTGTTGCCAGCACCCGGTCGATCTCCTGCGCCTGGCCGGCGCTCAGGCCCTCCTCGGGGTCCAGGCACCAGATGCCTTCGAGCAGGCCTTGGCGGCGCAGCACTTCATGGCAACCCGCGATGCAGCCGCGAAAGTCGTTGGCGACGTCGAAGAATGCGCTGTTGCAGTCGGTGACGCGGCTGTCCAGCGCCAGCAGTTCGGCGTCGACCGGGGCTTGCGCGCGGGTCGCCGCATGGCAGCGCGCCAGCAGTTCGACCGCGCTGCGGGTCCAGACCGACCAGTGGCCGAGCAAGCCGCCGCGAAACCGCAGCGTGACTGGCCGGCCCTCGCGCGTCAGCGTGAACGGCGTGATCAGGTCGAGCACGATGTGGTCGTCGTTGCCGGTGTACAGCGCGATGCGCTGCTCGGCACCTGCCTCGACGACGCCTCGAAGCACGTCGAGCGTGCGGTAGCGGTTGAAGGGCGCGACCTTGATCGCCACGACATTGGCGATGGCCGCGAAACGGGTCCAGAACCCGGCGCCCAGTGCCAGCCCGCCAACCGCTGGTTGCAGGTAGAAGCCGACCAGTGGGATCTCGCTCGCCAAGGCTTCGCAGTGCTCGATCAACGCGTCTTCGCTGGCACCTTTCATCGCGGCCAGGCTGAGCAGCCCCGCCTGGTAACCGAGTTGGCGAGCGATGCGCGCCTCAGCCATCGCCTGCTCGGTGCGACCGCACAGGCCGGCCACCATCACCCGGGGCTGCGGCTGCGGGTTCCAGGTTCGGGCGGTGTCGGCTGCCAGGCTCAGGACTTGCTCGAACATCCCGCGCTCGCGAATCGCGAACTGTGTGGTGTGCACCCCGACCGCCAATCCGCCGGCGCCGGCATCGAGGTAATAGCGGGTCAAGGCGCGTTGGCGGTGCGGATCGAGTTCGCGCCTGGCATTCAGCGCCAGCGGATGGGCGGGAATGACCAGGCCGCCCTGCAACGCAGATCGCCATCCTTGCGGCCCGGCATCGGGCGCTGTCGTCAAAGGCTGCACGGGTTTTTCCATGGCTCAGCCGAACTCCGGGCCAGCGACGACGAAGAGCCTGGCGCTGCCTGCTAGGGACCGGGCATCTCCCAGCGCCATGCGCTGGAACGGGCGCTGCTGGCGAAATCCCCGGCTTTGAAGCGCTGCGGTGAGCGCCGCCCAGCGCGTGGGAACGTCCAGGAACACCCGACCCTGCAGCCCGGCCAGGGCTGTGGCGAGCAAGGCGATGGCAGCGGGCTCATCGGGGGCCACCAGCGGCCCGATCTGCGCGGCGCGCAGGCCGGCACGCAAGACCACGAAGCCCTGTGCGTCGTGCGACACCCAGGCCCGCGTGTCGCGTCGCGACAAGAAAGCCTCGAGCAGGAATCGCCGTTCGACCAGGCTGGCCGAGGCATCGAGCGCGCAGACCTGGTCGAGGTCTGCCGCGCCGGCCGGGCCGATGTCGCTGCGCCCGGCCTGTTCGGCGGCAGCCGCTGGCGCCAACTCGGCTTCCCAGCGCTCAAAGGACAGACCGGGCACAAAGCCTAGCCGCCGATACACCGGCGCGCCGGCCGGCGTGGCATCGAGCACCGGCGTGACGCCGGCTTGACGCAGAGAGTCGACGCAGTCGTTGAGGAGTTCAGTGGCGAGTCCGCGGTGGCGCCAGGTCGGGTCGACCAGCACCATCGAGATCCAGCCTTGGCCGCCGCCATAGGGCAGCGCAGCCGCGGTCGCGACCAGCAATCCCGCGGCATCACGAATGCCTTGCACCTGGCCGTGAGCGATGAAGACAGCCCAGTCTTCGGCCGTCTGGTTCCAGCCGCAGGCGCCCGACAAGGCCAGCGCGCCAGCGATGTCGTCGACCGTGACGCGACCGCGACTCAGCGATTCAGAAACGGCCATCACGGGTCTCGAACTTGGTGGGCTTGTTGTAGGTCGGTCCATCGCTGGCGACCCAATCGGCGACCCAATCGAGCATCGCTGTCAGTGGCACCACCGGTTCGCCGAACAAGGCGCAGGCCTGGGTGGTGTCCGACAGCAAGGCGGTGTCGGCCTCCTGGCCGACGATGTGCGCCGGCTTGCCCAGGCGCTGGCCGAACTGCTGCGCCAACCAGCGCACCGACAAGGTCTGCGCGCCGGTGCAATTGATCGGCGTCGTCGGGTTGGTGCAGTGGCGCAGGCAGCGCAAGATCTGCGCGTTGGCGTCGCCCTGCCAGATCACGTTGACATGGCCCATGGTCACGTCGATCGCGGTGCCCGCAGCCACGCGCGTGGCGATGTCGAGCAGCACGCCATAGCGCAGGTCGATCGCGTAGTTCAATCGAACGATCCGCCCTGGTGTTGCGTGCTGGGCCGAGAAGTGCTCGAACATGCGCTCGCGGCCGACGCAGGACTGCGCGTACTCGCCGATGGGCGACAGCGCTGTTGCCTCGGTCGCGCCCGAGCTTGCCGACGCGGTCAATGGGTAGACGTTGCCGGTCGAGATTGCGACGATGCGCGAGGCGCGAAAGACCTGGGCCACGCCGGACGGCACCCAGGTGTTCATCGCCCAGGTCAGCGGCAGATTGCCTGTCGCGCCAAACTTGTGGCCTGCGGCGAACACGATGTTGGGCGGGCGCGGCAGGCTGGCCAGGGCGGCGGGGTCTAGCAGATCGGCGGCGATCGTCTCGACGCCCCAGGCCTCCAGGCGTTCGCGCACTTTCGGGTCGCTGAACCGTGCGACGCCGACCACGCGCCGGTGCGGGCTGGCCCGTTTGGCCAAGCGGGCCAGCGTGGGCCCCATCTTGCCCGCCACGCCCAGGATCATCAGGTCGCCATCGACCTGCGCCAGGTCGTCGATCAAGGCCTGGGTCGGCTGGCTCAGCAAGTCTTCGAGCTCGGCGACCGAAGCCAGGCGGCGCGGCAGCCGGGTCGCGTCGAGCAGAGAAGGCGGCGAGCCGTTCATGGCCATTGCTTTGCGAAGACCGGGGCCAGCGCCATGGATCAGGCCATGACGGCAGATTGCCGGGGGGGAGGGAGTGTGTTGCGATGATGCCAGTCCTTGCGGCTCGGGCTGGCGTGAAAACCCTCGCCCTTTGGGCGGCGGCTGGCCGCGCCGCTGCCTCTTCGGCGCTGCGGATCCGCCTCAATACAAGACCGACAGGTCGGACTGTGATTGATCGGCCGACCGCTTGCCTCTCGTCGAGCCACGAGCTGGCATGAGGGTTTTCATCGTCTTTGCGCGCCACGAACCCGCCGGGCTCGACCATCTCCGGAGAGCAACCGGTCGAGACCGTCAGCATCGCGCAGCGACCCCTGAGCCCATCGCTGTCCATTCGCTGGCCCTTGCCGTAGACCACCGCTGGCTCAGGATTGATCGACTGGCAGGCGGATGACGATGCCGTCGAGTTCTGCGCACATCTTGATCTGGCAACACAGCCGGCTGTTCGCGCGGGGGTCGAGCGCGGCTTCGAGCATGAAGCGTTCGCTCTCGCCCATCGGCGGCAAGCGGTCGAACCAGGGCGGATCGACATAAGCGTGGCAGGTCGCGCAACTGCAGGCGCCGCCGCAGTCGCCCAGGATGCCGGGCACCGAGTGGTCGAGTGCGAGCTGCATCAGCGTGCGGTCGAGCGGCGCCTGCACGCGATGGCTGCTGCCGTCGCTGTGGACGAAGGTCACGGTGGCCATCAAGGAGGTCTCGCTGTCTGCGGCAGGGGCTTGGCGGTGGGTGCGGCGGGTCAAGCGAGCAGCCGCAGTCCGGGTGCTCAGAGAAGTTTTGACATAGTCCGTCCGGTCGGACTATTATTGCGCCAGCCGCGCTGCTGCGCAAGAGCGTTGCCAAGCCTGCAAGGCCCGCCCGGAGATGAAAACTTGACCCAGCCCTCGATCCCGAGAACGATCCCGATCGCCGCTGCCGGCCCGCAGTGGGACCAGCTGATCAGGCCGGCGCATGTGCATGGCTCGCTCTACACCGACCCGGCGATCTTCCAGGCCGAACTGCACAAGATCTGGTACCGGACCTGGGTCTACGTCGGGCACGAGAGCGAAGTGCCCCAGCCCAACGACTACGTGATGAAGTCGATCGGCCCGGAGCCGATCATCATGACGCGGGGCCGCGAACGCCAGGTCCATCTGCTGCACAACCGCTGCCCGCACCGTGGCAACCGGGTCTGCATGACCGACAAAGGCAACGCGCGGTCCTTCACCTGCCCCTACCACGGTTGGACCTTCGGCAACGATGGCGCGCTGCGTGGCTACCCCTTCCCATCGGGCTACGAGGGCGCCGACCGCAGCGAGCTGGGGCTGGGTCGGGTCGCGCGGGTAGCGTCCTACAAGGGATTCGTGTTCGGCTCGTTCGCCGCCGACGGCGAATCGCTGCTCGAGCATCTGGGCGCCGCAGCGGGGGCGATCGACGCGCTGTGCCTGACCTCGCCCGAAGGCGAGGTCGAGGTCACCGCTGGCTACCTCAAGCACAAGGTCGATGCGAACTGGAAGTTCCTGGTCGAGAACGAGACCGACGGCTACCACCCGTCCTTCGTCCACGCGTCGATCTTCGAGGTTGCCAGGAGCGGCATCGGCTCGCTCTACAGCGCGGAGTCGTCCGCCGTGTCTCGCTACCTCGGCAAGGGTCATTCCGAGAACGACTTGCGGCCCGAGTTTCGCAAGCGAGACCAGCCGATGAGCTGGTTCAACACCAGCGCCGACCGCTTGCCCGACTACAGCGCTGCGATGACCGCCGCCTATGGGGCCGACAAGGCGCGCCACATCATGATCGAGGGCACGCCGCACATCATGATTTTCCCCAACCTGTTCATCGCCGAGATCCAGCTCTTCGTGATCCAGCCGCTGGCCGTGGGCGAGACGGTCCAACATGTCACCGCGCTGCAGTTCAAGGGCGCGCCTGACCTGAACCGGCGCTTGCGCCAGCAGACCATGGGGTCGGTCGGACCCGCGGGATTCCTGCTCGCCGACGATGCCGAGATGTACGAGCGCACCCAACTCGGCGTGCAGTCCAGCCAGCCCGAATGGTTGTTTCTGGGCCGTGGCCTGCACCGCGAGCGGGCCGACGCCGATGGCCACCCGATCGGCGACGCGACCGACGAGACGCCGAGCCGTGGCATCTGGCGGCACTACAAATCCTTGATGGAAGCCGCGTGATGGCCCTGTCGACTGAAGACCGCGCGCTGCTCGACGAGGTGACGCAGTTCATCTACCGCGAGGCGCGGCTGCAGGACGAGCACGCCTACGATGCCTGGGAGGCTTTGTGGACTGACGACGGCGTCTACTGGATCCCGGCCAACGGCGAGGGCGGCGACCCCGAGCTGGAGATGTCCATCGTCTACGACAACCGCTCACGCATCGCGCTGCGCATCAAACAGTTCCACACCGGCAAACGATTCAGCCAGACGCCGCGATCGCGCTTGCGGCGTCTCGTCTCGAACATCGAAATCCTCGAGCAGGACGCGCTGCACATCCGCGTGGCGAGCAATGCGATGGTGTTCGAGTCGAACCGGCGCGGCGACCGCGTCTGGGCCTCGCGCAACGAGTACAAGCTGCGCCGAGAAGGCGATGGCTTGCGGATGGCGGCCAAGAAGGTGGTTCTCGTCAACAACGATACGGCGCTGTACACGATGGCTTTCCTGATCTGAACCCAAACGCTCACCCCGACAAGGCACAAGCATGACGCGAGACAAACTGCAAGACCCTCCCAGCCAGGCGCTGGTCACCGAGGGGCCTGTGCTGCTGACGCTGGACGCCGACGGCGTGGCCCATGTGCGGCTGAACCGGCCCGAATCTGCCAACGGCCTGAACATGGAGCTGCTCAAGGCCTTGCACGAGGTCTTGATGCAAGTCCACGGCGACGGCCGGGTTCGCGCCGTGCTGCTGACCGGCGAGGGCAAGAACTTCTGTGCCGGCGGCGATGTCCACACCTTTCTGTCCAAGGGCGAGGCCTTGCCCGATTACATCCGCATGGCGACCTCGTACCTGCAGATCGTCGCCTCGCTACTGATGCGATTGAATCCGCCGGTGGTCGCTGCCATTCAAGGTTATGCCGCTGGTGGTGGCGGCATGGGACTGGTGTGTTCGTCCGACATGGTGGTCGCTGGCGCATCGGCCAAATTCCTCGCTGGTGCGACGCGCGTGGCGATGGTGCCCGACGCCGGCGTTTCGGTGTCGCTGACCCAGCTGGTCGGGTTTCGCAAGGCGGTCGAGATCTTGATGCTCAACCCGGTCATCAGCGCCGCCGAGGCGCTGGCGATGGGCTTGATCACCCGCGTCGTCCCCGATGAGCAGCTGTTCGACTCGGCGCTCGCGCTCGCGCGTCAACTCGCCGCGGGTGCGCCTGCGGCCTTGGCCGGCACCAAGCGGCTGCTGTGGAACGGCATCGGCCAGGGCGTCGAGGCCTGCATGCCCGAGGAAAATCGCACCCAGGCCCAGCTCTGCGGCATGCGCGATGCGCTCGAAGGCCTGGCCGCGGTGATCGACAAGCGCACCCCCACTTTCACGGGGCGCTGAGATGGGCGAGTCCACGCTGGCCGGACGGCGGGTCTTCCTGACCGGTGGCGCCAAGGGCATAGGCGCGGCGATCGCGCGGCGCCTGGCTGCTGACGGCGCGCAGGTGCTGATCGCCGACATCGACATCGACGGCGCGAGCGCGCTGGCCTCGGCGATCGGCGCGGCTGCGGTGCAACTCGACGTCACCGACCTCGACCGGGTTCGCGAGGTGATAGCCTCGTGTGGGCCGTTCCAGATCTTGGTCAACAACGCCGGGGTTGACCAGCACGCTTTCTTCACCAAGACCACGCCCGCGGATTGGCGCAGGCTGCTCGCGATCAACCTCGAAGCGGTGTTTGCGACCACCCACGCCGTGCTGCCGGCGATGCAGGCGGCGGGCTTTGGCCGCATCGTCAACATCGGTTCTGAGGCCGGTCGTCTGGGCTCGATGGGGGCGGCGGTCTACGCCGCTGCCAAGGGCGGGGTGATCGCTTTCACCCAGTCGATCGCGCGCGAGAACGGCCGCAAAGGCATCACCGCCAACGTCATCGCACCGGGTCCGGTCGACACCCCGCTGCTGCGTCAGGCGGTGGCCTTGGGCGGCGACAAGCTGTTGCAGGCGATGACCTCGGCCACGCTGGTCAACCGGCTCGGCACGCCCGACGAGGTGGCCGCCGCGGTGGCTTTCCTGGTCTCGGACGCGGCCGGCTTCATCACCGGCGAGACGCTGGGCGTGTCGGGCGGCATGGGCTGCGGCGCATGAGCCGGGCGGCGCAGTCCCAGGTCGGCTGACTCACCACCTTTCACGGAAAAACTTCATGACTTCCTCTTCGACAGCCTATGACGTGGTCGTGCTCGGCGCGGGCGCTGGTGGCCTCAGCGCCGCGGCCAGGCTGGTGGCGGCCGGCAAGAATGTGCTGGTCGTCGAGCGCCTGGACCGCCTCGGCGGTCGCGCCTCTAGCGAGCAGATCGACGGCTTCACGGTCAACATCGGCGCGATCGCGATCGAGATCGGCAGTCTGTTTGAAGAGACTTTCGCGTTGGTGGGCGTGCCGCTGGACCTGCGCGAACCCAAGCCCGCCACGGTGTTCTACATCGACGGCAAGGTCATCAACCCGGCCCGGGGCGGCTGGGGCGTGTTACTCGGCGGTTTCACCAAGCAGGCGGCCAAGATCGGTGCGAAGTTCGCCGACGCACGCGCCGGTGACTTGCCAGAGGCCAAGCTGAGCACGCAGGATTGGCTGTCGCAGTACACCCGCAACGAGACGGTCCATGCGATCTTTCGCAACCTGTGCGCGGCGATCTTCGCGGCCAATGCCGACGAGTTGCCGGCGCGCGCCTTCCTGACCTACTTCACCGCCAAGGGCGCTTTCAAGCGCTTCGGCTTCTGCCCGCGCGGCACGGTCGGGCTGTGGAACGACCTGGCAGACGGCATACGCCGCCAAGGCGGCGAAGTCTGGCTCGACACGCCGGTC
>CALQBT020000003.1 GCA_943328885.2 Bordetella parapertussis
ACCTCAGTCATTCAGCTCAGCTGCCCAACCACAACCTGTTGACCGGCGGGCGCTGGACGCCCGACGAGGCCGATGCGCTGAGCGTCGAGGCCGGGCTGGCGCAGACGCTGGGCCTGCAACTCGGCGACCGCCTGCGCTTCGACATCGCCGGCAATGTTCGCGAAGGCCGCATCACCAGCTTGCGCAAGGTTGACTGGGGCTCGATGCGGGTCAACTTCTTTGTGATGTTTCCGCAAGCGCGCATGGAAGACCTTCCGCTGAGCTACATCAGCGCTTTCCGAGCCCCGGCGCCGGGGCTGGACCGCGCGCTGGCCCAGCAGTTCCCCAACCTGACCCTGGTCGACCTGACCGCCTCGCTGGCCCAGGTCCAGGCGGTGCTCGAGCGGGTGGTGCGGGCGGTGGAATTTCTGTTCGGCTTCACGCTGGCCGCCGGCTTGGTGGTGCTGTTCGCGGCGGTGAGTTCAACGCGCGAAAACCGGGCCCGCGAGTACGCTGTGATGCGCGCGGTGGGCGCGGGCAGCGCGCTGCTGCGCCAGGTGCAGCGTGCTGAGTTGCTGGGCGTGGGCGCGCTCGCCGGGTTGTTGGCAGCGCTGGCCGCGGTGGTGTTGGGTGGTCTGCTGGCGCGCCAGGTGTTTGAATTCGCCTGGGCACCTTCGCCCTGGGTGCCGCTGGCGGGCACTTTGGCCGGCGCGCTGCTGGCTTGGGCGGCGGGCTGGTGGGGTTTGCGCGAGGTGCTGCGCCGGCCGGTGATCGACACGCTGCGGCGGGCGTCGGAGTAAAGCAGCGCCTGGGACGGATGCTGTGCCAGTCGGTCTGCGCGCCGCCAAGCCTAGCGTCGCGGAGCTAGAACGATGTCCAGTCGTCTGACGCCACCGTCGCGGCTTGGCGTGAACTTTCGATGGCCCGGGCGATCGCCGCCTGTGCGGCATCGGTCGGTCGTGGGCCTTGGCTGGTGATCGCCGAGCGGGCGGGTGTCCCCGGGTGGACGGGCGGTTTTCTGGCGGCTGTGGGGGTCGCGGCACGCAGGACTGCTCGGGGCAGCACTGAGCGCCCCGAGGACGGCCTAATCCGGCCGCCCCTCATGGGGGTCAAACAAAGTGGCAAAGCCACGTTTGCTTGAGAGACCTGGTCGCTGGCCAGGCGGAAGCGCTGCATCGTCAAGGCCAGGCGCTGCGCTTGCTCGCGCAGGCTCTCGGCCGCTGCCGCACTTTGCTCGACCATCGCGGCGTTTTGCTGGGTCATCTGGTCCAGGCTGTTGACGGCGCTGTTGACCTCGCCGACGCGCTGGTCCTGCTCGCGGGCCGTGGCGCTGATCTCGCCGATCACGTCGGTCACGCGCTGAACGCTGACCACGATTTCATCCATGGTCGCGCCGGCGTCGCGCACCAGATGGGCGCCGGCCTCGACCTTGTCAACACTGGCGCTGATCAAGGTCTTGATTTCGCGTGCTGCGCCGGCACTGCGTTGTGCCAGGCTGCGTACCTCCGCCGCCACCACTGCGAAGCCGCGCCCTTGCTCACCGGCGCGGGCGGCTTCGACTGCGGCGTTGAGCGCGAGGATGTTGGTCTGGAACGCGATGCCGTCGATCGTGCCGACGATGTCGGCAATGCGCTTGGACGAGCCGTTGATCTCATCCATCGTACTGACCACTTGCGAGACGACCTCGCCGCCGCGACGCGCCACCGCCGAGGCCGAGGCTGCCAGCTGCTGGGCCTGGTCTGCGGCGGCGGCGCTCTGGCGCACGCTACAGGCCAGCTGCTCGGTCGAGCTGGCGGTCTGCTGCAGGCTGGAGGCGGCTTGCTCGGTGCGCTGGCTCAGGTCGGTGTTGCCCGAGGCCACCTCGGCGCTGGCGAGTTGGATCGAGTTTGCGGCTTGACGCACCGGGCCGACGATGCCGCGCAGCGCGTCGCGCATCGCGGCCAACGACTGGCTCAGTGCGCCGATCTCATCGTTGCGCCGGGTGTCGACCTCAACCTCGAGATCGCCCTCGCCGATCCGTCTGGCGATCGTCGCCAGGCTGTGCATCGGCCGGCAGATCGACCGCACCTGCAGTAGCGTGGCGATGGCCAGTCCGAGTACCAGCAGCGCCATGGCCCCGACCGCGAGCCACAGGGTGGCGCTGCGCTGGGCGCCGGCCTGGGTGCGCACGCTCTCGGCCCGGGCTTGCTGCATCGCCACATAGGCTTGTTGCGTCGACAAATAAGCGTTGATGGCGGGCCGGACCTGGTGGCTCAGCAAGACCTGAGCGGCCGCGACGTCGCCGTTGCCCCTGGTTTTTAGCGCGCTGTTGCGTGCGTCGATGTAGACCTTGCGGGCCTGCGCAATCCGGCCCAGAGCGGCCTTCTCGTCGGCGTCACGGGCGCTGGCCTCAATGCGTTGCGCGATCTCGCTGATGCGCGCGGTGCTGGCATCGATCTCTGGTTGCAGTGCAGCGTCGACCGCCGGGTCCTTGCTGAGCACGCTGGCAATCACGCGCGCCGCGTTGGCGTTGGTCAGGCCTTGCCAGGTCGCGGCGTCGAGCAGCCTGGCTTGCTGCAGGCGCCACTGCGCATCGGCTTGGGCCTCTTGTTTGCTGCTGTGCAGGGCCATGGCAATGGTCGTCGCAGCCAGCACGCCGGTCACGGTCAGCGTGGGCAGCCACAGGCGGGTGGCGATCTTCAGGGTCATGGTGGTCTTCGGGCGGAAGGCGGGTTGGCGAATCGGTGGGCTTCAGGCGACCGCTTCGTCCATCAAGCCCATGTCGGCGCTGCCCATCAGCGCCTCGATGTCCATCAGGATCAACATCCGGTCGTTGACGCTGCCGATCCCGGTGATGAAGCTTGAATCGATGCTGGCATTCAGCGCCGGGGCCGGGCGGATCGCATCACCGCCCAGTTCCAATACATCGGAGACCGAGTCGACGATGGCGCCGACCACCCGAGCGCGCACGTTGAGAACCACCACCACGGTGAAGTGGTTGTACTCGGCGCTGTCGCAGCCGAGCTTGAGCCGCAAGTCAACGATCGGCACGATCACGCCGCGCAGGTTGACCACGCCCTTGAGGAAGGCCGGTGCGTTGGCGATGCGGGTGGGTGGCTCGAACGAGCGGATTTCCTGCACCCGCAGGATGTCGATGCCGTATTCCTCGGCGCCCAGGCGGAACGTGAGGTATTCCCCGTTCGGCGACTTGTTGGCCGCGTCGCGATGGCTGGCGTTGGCGCGTTGGGTCTCGTGGTGCGCCACCTTGGCTGCGTCGGTGATCATGTCCATGGCAGAGGTCTCGGTTGGTGCGGGGCTGTGGGCTTGCCGCTTGAGGGTTTATCGGCAGCGATCGCCTGCGGTGTAGCGCTGCTCAATGCCGGCTGCGCCGCACCAGCGAGGCGATGTCGAGGATCAGCGCGACCCGGCCATCGCCCATGATGGTGGCGCCCGAGACATCGGGCACCTTGCGGTAGTTGGCTTCGAGGTTCTTGACCACCACCTGCTGCTGGCCCAGCAACTCATCGACCAGTAGCGCGACGCGGCCACCTTCGGCCTCGACCACGACCATGATGTTGCCGGCCTTGGCGGCCGAGACCTCGTCCCGGGGGACCTCGAAGCGCTGTTCCAGGTCGATCACCTGCATGTACTCGCCGCGCACCTCGACCACCCGGGTGCTGCCGCCAATGGTGCGCAACATGCTGTCCCGGACCTGGAACGACTCGACCACCGAACCCAGCGGCAGGATGTAGCACTCCTGCGCCACCGCCACGCTCATGCCGTCCATGATCGCCAGCGTCAGCGGCAAGCGCACTTTGACGCTCATGCCGTGGCCTTCGGCGCTGTCGATCTCGACCGTGCCGCCGAGCGCGGTGATGTTTTTCTTGACCACGTCCATGCCCACGCCGCGGCCCGAGACATCGGTCACGACCTCGGCGGTGGAAAAACCCGGCGCAAAGATCAATCCCCAGACCTCGCTGTCTGGCAGCGTGTCGGGGGCGTCGAGGCCTTTTTCGCGAGCTTTTTGCAGCAGCTTGCTGCGGTTCAGGCCACGGCCGTCGTCGCGCACCTCGATCACGATGCTGCCGCCCTGGTGGCTCGCCACCAGCGTGAGCGTGCCTTGTTCGGGTTTGCCGCGCTCGGCGCGTTCGGCGGGTAGCTCGATGCCGTGGTCGCAACTGTTGCGCACCAGGTGGGTCAGCGGATCGGTGATCTTCTCGACCATGCCCTTGTCGAGCTCGGTCGACTCGCCCACCGTCACGAGTTCGACCTTCTTGCCCAGCTTGGTCGCCAGGTCGCGCAGCATGCGCGGGAAGCGGTTGAAGACCATGGCCATCGGGATCATGCGGATCGACATCACCGCTTCCTGCAGGTCTTTGGTGTTACGCGCCAGATCCGCCAGGCCGGTGCTGAACTGCTGGGCCAGCGCGCCGTCCAAGCGGTGCTGTGCCAGCATCGCCTGGGTGATCACCAACTCGCCGACCAGGTTGATCAACTGGTCGACTTTCTCGACCGAGACCCGCAGCGTGGACGATTCGAGCGTGGCACCAGCCTTGGGCTCGGCCCTGGCTGCGGCGGATCCGACCTCGGTGCTTGCCGGGCGGGTCGGCGCTGGCAGGATTCGGGCGCTGGGTGCACCCGGCGCGTCGTCGAAGAAACCGTAGCCTGATGCTTGGGCGGGCGGGGCGCCTGGCGCGCCGTCGTGGAAGCCGTAGCCGGGTCCGAACGGGGCCAGACGCAGCGCTTCGCGGGGCACATGGAAGGTGAACAGATCCAGCAGGTCGCTGTCGCTGCTTTGGGTCGTGATCTTGAAGCGCCGCATGCCGTCGGCGGCCCGGCCAGCGTCCAGCGCTTCGATCTGGCCCAGGTCGACGATCTCGCGGAACAGTTCGACCAAGCTGTCGGCCAGACTGTCGTCGCTCAGTTCGCCGACCGTGAGTTCGAGCTGTCGGGTGGACTGCACCGCAAGGGCCGGCGGCGTGGCGCTGGGCGTGGACGGGGCGATGCTGACGGCCACGTCGGCGCAACACAAGGCCCGGATGTCGCGCAACAGCGCCGTGCTGTCGGGCGCCACCTCGTCGCTGCCTTGGTGCCGCGCCAGCAGCGAGCGCAGCGTGTCGCCGGCTGCCAGCAGCAGATCGACCATCTGCGGCGTGGGCAGCAGTTCATGGCGGCGCAGCTTGTCGAGCAGCGTCTCCATCTGGTGCGTCAACTCGGTCACGTCGGAAAACCCGAAGGTGGCCGCGCCCCCCTTGACCGAGTGCGCACAGCGAAAGATCGCGTTGAGCGCCTCGTCGTCAGCCGCCTGGACGTCCAGCGCCAGCAGCATCTGCTCCAAGGTCTGAAGGTTCTCACCGGCTTCCTCGAAAAAGACCTCGAAGAATTGGCTCAGGTCCAGGCCCACGGAAGGGGCGGTTGGGCTCATCTCGGGCATGACCTAGAGTCTCCTGGGGTCTGTTGGGCCGTGCGGCGCGCTGTGGCGACGATCGCGCGCTGCGGCGGTGCGGGGGTTGTCAGCGGATTACCTTGCCGATCACCTCGATCAGCTTGGCTGGGTCGAAGGGTTTGACCAGCCATCCGGTGGCGCCGGCCGCGCGGCCGGCCTGCTTCATTTGGTCGCTTGACTCGGTGGTCAGGATCAGGATCGGTGTGGACTTGAACTTCGGGTTCTGGCGCAGCTTGCGCGTCAGCGAGATACCGTCCATGCGTGGCATGTTCTGGTCGGTCAACACCAACTGGAAGTCGCGCTGGCCGGCTTTTTCCCAGGCGTCTTGCCCATCGACCGCCTCGATCACCTTGAAGCCGGCATTCTTCAAGGTGAAAGAAACCATCTGGCGCATGGAAGCCGAGTCATCGACGGCGAGGATTGAGTGCATCGCTTTCTCCGGGAAACGCTGGGTTTTCGGTGCCCATCGGTGAAACTAAAACAGTTCGATCGAACCGGCGTCCATTTCGTCCTGGGTCACCGGATTTGGCCGCGCTGGTGCGTCCCGCACCAGCGCCTGGCCATCCTCGTCGTCGCCGATCACCGCCTGTGCCAGTTGGTCGGCGCAGTGGCGTAGGCGGCGTTGGGTGTGGTCCAGCAACTGCGAGGCCATGTCCTGGAACTGCAGCGCAGTGATCGCATCACCGAGAACCACCATCGCGCCGTGAAGCCGGCGTTCGACCGGCGCCGCAGGCCGCGACGCTGGCCGCATCAGCGGCTGGATCTGGTCTGCCGCGGCGTTGAAATGACCTATCAAGGTCTGGCTGGCATCGCACAACAGCCGCTTCAAACGGTCCAGGTCGTTGCTGGCGACCATCAGGCTGTCTTGCAGGTCTGCCGCCAGCAGCCAGGGTAGCGGCGCCTGGGCATGGTTGGGTTCGTCATCGAGCATCGTCACTCCGCGTGGGCGCATGCTGGCGCGCAAAAGCTTGTCCTGGCACCCGAATACCGATCCAGGCAGCTTCTTTTTCGGCGCCGCCGGGGCCAAATTGAGGGCCGACGGCGCGCAGCACCGCCACGCGACTGTTCTGAGAGGAATTTGTCCGCATCCAGGCCGGACTTGGTCACTGCCAGCGCCGCGACCAGGCCTGAAGACATCAGGCTTTGTCATACTCTGGGATGGCCATCGAATCCCCTTCTGTGCGTCGCGCCGCGGACAAACAGACCCTTCGGGTGCTGCACTTGGAGGACTCGGTGCTTGACCATGAACTGGTCGTCGCCCATCTGCGGCACGCCGGTCTGACCCTCTGGCTGCTGCGCGTCGAAACCGAGGCGGACTACCGCCAGGCGCTGGCCAGCCAGCACTGGGATCTGGTGCTGTCGGACTTCAATTTGCCGGGATTCACTGGGCTGCAGGCCTTGCAAATCCTCAAGGACAGCGGCCTGCAACTGCCTTTCATCTTGGTGTCGGGCGAAATTGGCGAGGACACGGCGGTGGCGGCGATGCGCAGTGGCGCCTCCGACTACCTGCTCAAGAACAAGCTGGCTCGCTTGGCACCGGCGGTCGAGCATGCGATCGCCGCCAACGGTGAGCGACTCGCCAGGTTGCACGCCGACCTCGAACTCGCCGCCAGCCGGCAGCGCTTGTCGGAGCTGGCCCAACACCTGCAGACCAGCATCGAGCAAGAGCGTGCAGCGATTGCGCGCGAAATCCACGACGATGTCGGGTCCAGTTTGACCGCAATCAAGTTCGACCTGGCCTGGATCAGCCGTCATGTCGAATCGCCCGAGGTGCAGCAGCGCTTGTCGAGCGCGCTCGAGACCTTGACGCAGGCGGTCGAAGCGAGCCAGCGCATCATGCACAACCTGCGACCGGCCATCCTGGAGCAGGGTCTGGTCGCTGCGCTGCAATGGCTGGTCAAGCGCTTCGGCAAGCGCGAGGGACTTGCTTGCAGCTTGCGCAGCAGCCACCACAGCCTGCAGCTGCCGACCGGCGTGCCGCTGGTAGCCTACCGCTTCGCGCAGGAAGCGTTGACCAACATCAGCAAGCACGCTGGCGCCACGAAGGTGACCATGGACCTGTCGCTCAGCGCTGGAGTTTTGTCGCTTGAGGTCAGCGACAACGGCCTGGGCCTGGGTCGTGACGATCTGGCCAAGGCGGGCAGTTTTGGCCTGCGCGGGCTGCACGAGCGAGCCCGCACCGTCGGCGGCTGGGTCGAGGTCAGCAGTACGTGCTCTGGCACGGCCTTGTTGTTGTCGGTGCCCATTGACGCGGGGCCGGTCGACGCTGCAAGCGTCGACACCTGGTGTGTGGTGGACCCGGACTCGCCCAGGTGGGACGCGGCATGATCAAGGTGATCGTCTGCGACGACCATGCGCTGATCCGCCGCGGCATCCGCGACACGCTGGCCGATGCAGCCGACATCGAGGTCGTCGTCGAAGCGGGCGACTACGGCGAATTGCGCGCGCTGATGCGCAGCCTGGCCGCGGCAGAGCAGGGTGGGCACGACCTCGATCGCAGGATAGGCCAGACCATGGGCTGCGATGTGCTGGTGCTCGACATCAACCTGCCTGGGCGCAGCGGCTTGGACGTGATGCATGCGCTCAAGGACGAGGGTTCACCGGTCAAAGTGCTGATCGTGAGCATGTACCCGGAAGACCAGTACGCGATACGGGCTTTGCGCGCCGGTGCCTACGGCTATGTCAACAAGGGCGACGACCCGCAGCGCATCGTGCAGGCGGTGCGCACGGTGGCACAGGGCCGCAAGTACATCACGCCCGAGATTGCTCAGATGCTGGTCGACAGCCTGACCACGCCGGTGTCCGAGAACGCTCACGACAAGTTGTCGGACCGCGAACTGCAAACGCTGGTGTTGATCGCCTCGGGCAAGCGCCTGGCCGACATCGCCGAGCTACTCACGCTCAGCCCCAAGACCGTCAGCGTCTACCGCGCCCGGGTGCTGGACAAGCTCGGCTTGCAGAACAACTCGGAATTGACGGTCTACGCGATCCGGCAGGGCCTGGTGGGCAACTGAAAGCACGCCTTGCGACTTGGTTTCACTGAAAGCGTGCCAGCAACTGCGCCACGGCTGTCGCGAAGGCCGGCTCGAGCAACGGCAGTGTCAGCAGCATGCCGACCAGGCCGACCGTCAAGGTGACGGGAAATCCGACCGAGAACACGCTGATCTGCGGCGCCACCCGCGAGATCACGCCAAGCACCAGGTTGACGAACAGCAGCATGCCCAACAGCGGCAGCGCGATCCACAGGCCGAGCGTGAAGACCTGGGCACCCCATTGCTGAGGCAAGGTGTGGCGCAGGAAGGCGAAGGGCGCGTCGCTGACGGCGAAGACCTCGAAGCTGCGCACCAGCGCGCCGATCACCGCCAGGTGGCTGTTCGACAACACGAACAGGAAGGCCACCAAAGTACCAAAGAAGCGGGCGCTGGCCGTTCCTTGGCTGGCCGTGGCGGGGTCGAAGAAACCGGCGAAGTTCAGCCCCATCTGCAGGCCGATCAACTCGCCGCCGAGCTCGACCGCAGCGAACACCAAGCGCACCGCAAAGCCCAAGGTCAGACCGACCAGCAGTTGCTGGACCACGGCCAGCACCGCTGCGGGCGTGTCGAGGGCGAACACTGGCATCGGTGGCAATGAGGGTTGTGCTGCCAGCGCGATCAACAAAGCCAGGCCTATCTTCACGCGCATTGGCACTGCGCGTTGGCCGAATACCGGCAGGCTGCTCAGCAGCGCCAGCGCACGCAGAAATGGCCAGATCAATGGCGACAACCAGGCCAGGATCTGCGGCTCGCCCAGCGTGATCATCGACGCCTCGGTCGCTCAACCGACGGCGCCAGGAATGGCCAGCAGCGTGCGCTGCAGGTAATCCACCAGCATGGTCAGCATCCACGGTCCGGCCAGCGCCAGCACTGCCACCGCGGCGACGACCTTGGGCACAAAGCTCAGGGTTGCTTCGTTGATCTGGGTCGCGGCTTGGAAGACGCTCACAACCAGGCCTACCACCAGCACCGACAGCAGGATCGGCGCCGACACCAGCAGCAGCATGTACAGGCCTTGCTGGCCGAGGTGGAATGCTTGTTGGCTGTCCATGGATCTTTTCTATGAATTAATTTACTAACTTAAAAAACTAGCGGCCAAGGAGCCCAGCAAGAGATTCCATCCGTCGGCCAGTACGAACAGCATCAGCTTGAAAGGCAGCGACACCAGCACCGGCGACAACATCATCATGCCCAGGCTCATCAGCACGCTCGCGACGATCATGTCGATGATCAGAAACGGGATGAAGATCAGGAAGCCGATCTGAAACGCGCTCTTGAGCTCGCTCGTGACAAACGCCGGCACCAGCACTGCGAACGGCACGCTCTCGCCCTTGACCTCTGGTGCGACCTTGGCCAGACGTGCGAAGAGTTGCAGGTCGTCGCGACGGGTCTGCTTGAGCATGAACTCACGCATCGGCTTGGCACCGCGCTCGACCGCCTGCGCAAACTCGATCTGCTGGGTCGAGTAAGGCAGCCAAGCCTCAGCGTAGACCTTGTCGAGGGTCGGCGACATCACGAAGAAGGTCAGGAACAGGCTCAAGCCCAGTATCACCTGGTTCGGCGGCGCAGCGGGTGTTCCCAGCGCCTGACGCAGCAGCGACAACACGATCACGATGCGGGTGAAACCGGTCATCATCAGCAGCAGCGCCGGCAGAAAGGACAGAGCGGTAAAGAACAGCAGTGTTTGCACCGGCACCGAGTAAGCGGTGCTGCCTGCGGCCTGTCCGATCAAGAGCGGCAGGCCCTGACCCTGGGCTGAGGCGAGCGCCGGTAGCGTTGACAACAGGCCCACGGCCGCACAGCGCGCTGCGCGGCCAAGCCGGTGGTGTTCAGCGCGCATCGGTGGGCTCGGCAGCCGGTTTGTCGCCGCGCAGTTGGCGCCCCAGCAACTGTTCGAACAAGGGTCGCGATGCGGTGGCCGGCGGTTCGGGCGAGGGCGGCAGAAGGTGCAGGGTTTGAATGCCCGCCGGCGTGACCCCGAGCACCAGCCAGCAACGCGCGTCGCATGACCCGACTTCGACCGTGACAATGCGCTGCTGAGCTGACAGCGCCAGCGTGGAAACCAGGCGTACCGGGCCGTCGCCGGCGACGCGCCCTGCCCATCGATCACGCCAGCGTCCGCTGCGCTTGAGCAGCCACAGCAGCGCCGGGATCAGCAACAGGACCAATGCGAATGCGGCCAACGGGCCCAGAGCGGTGTTCATCGCCACCGTTCAGGTTCTTCTCAGCCTTGCAAGCACAGCCGAGGCTGGCAGGCCCAGGCTGTGCTTGCAAGCGCCAGTGCGCAGGTGCTGGCTCATGTCCGGCTCAGCCTGCGCATGCGTTCACCCGGTGTGACGATGTCGGTCAGGCGGATGCCGAACTTGTCGTTGACCACGACCACCTCTCCCTGCGCAATCAGATAACCATTGACCAGTACGTCCATTGGCTCGCCCGCCAGCGCATCGAGTTCGACCACCGATCCCTGTGCGAGTTGCAGGATGTGCTTGATCGGGATTCGGGTGCGACCGAGTTCGACCGTCAACAGCACCGGGATGTCGAGGATCATGTTCAGGTCGTTGCCCGGCACGCCCGCGATCGGCGCTGCGGCCGAGAAGTTGGTGAACGACGCTGCGGCGACCGAGTCGGCGCTCATGCCTGGCGCGGCACGGCCCGTCGCGTTGGCTGTGCTGACGGCCGGCTCGGGACTCGACTCGTCCAGCGCAGCGGCCCATTCAGCGGCCAAGCGATCCTCCTCCGTCAGCAATGCAGTTTCTTCACTCATGCAAGTCTCCCAACCAGCCGGCGTCTACGCCGGTCAACAAACGGTCAATCTTGATGGCGTTCTTGCCGTTAGAAGTTCCGTAGTGGCAGTCAAATACCGGAACACCATCGACTTTGGCTTGGATCATCTTGTCGAGGTCAAGCTCTAAAAAGTCGCCCGTTTTAAGACTTATCAATTGCTCGACCGTGGCGCGCGCGGTAGCGAGTTCGGCCACCAGCGGCACATCGGCCGATTGAATCTGCGTTCGCAGCAGCCGGATCCAACGTCGATCGGGCTCGGCGTCGCCTTGCAGGGTGCTGTAGAGAACGTCGCGGATCGGCTCGAGCGTCGAATAGGGGATGCAGATGTGAACCGTGCCGGTGATGTCACCGATCTCGAGCGTGTAACTGGTTGCCACGACCACTTCGCTGGGTGTGGCGATGTTGCAGAACTGGGGCTGCATCTCCGAACGCTGGTACTCGAGCTCGACAGGGTAGATGCCGACCCAGGCCTTGCGAAATTCGGTGATGATGCATTCGATCAGGCGCTGGATCACGCGCTGTTCGGTGGCCGAGAAGTCGCGGCCTTCGATCCGGGTGTGGTACTTGCCGTTGCCACCGTACAAGGCGTCGATCACCGCGAACACCAGCGAAGGTTCGCACACGATCAGCCCACTGCCGCGCAACGGCTTGACCGAGACGATGTTGAAGTTGGTCGGCACCACGATCTCGCGCAGGAAGGCGCTGAACTTGATCACCTTGGTGCCGCCGATCGCCACCTCAGGGCTTTTCCTGATCAGGTTGAACAGGCCGATTCGGATGTTGCGGGCGAAGCGCTCGCTGATGATCTCCATCGTGGGCATGCGCCCGCGTACGATGCGTTCCTGGCTGGCGATGTTGTAGCTGCGAACGCCCTCGGTCTTGACCACCTCGGTCTCGACTTTCTGGCTTTCGCCGGTGAGGCCTTGCAGCAGCGCATCGACCTCGTCCTGCGACAGGATTTGCTGGCTCATAGGGCGCGCCGGTCAGCCTGGGACGAGGTCATTGCACGATGAAGTTGGAGAAGTGCACGGCCTTGACTGGCAATTCGGCGGAGGCCGGCTTCTTCGTCTTGCCTGCTGCACTGGCAGGATCGCCCTCGGCGGCAAGCTCGTAGCCCAGCGGACGCACTGCAGCCTTGAGGATGGCGCCGGCGAGCCGTTCTTTGCCCTCGCGGGTGAGCAGTTCGGCAGCAGTTTTGTGCGACAGCACCATCAGGATATTGCCACGAATGATCGGCATGTGGGCCTTGAGTGCGTCAGCCGCCTTGGCGTCGTGGATCTCAAGCGTGACGCCTATTTGGGCGTAGCGTTCGGCTTCTTGGTCGGCAAGGTTGACCGTGAAGGGGTCGAGGGCGACAAAGCTCGGTGTCGGTTTGGCGTCATGGCCGGGTCTGGTATCGCCGGGCTCACCCTGGCTGGTTTCGGCGCCTTCTTCGTCGTTGGCGGCTGACTTCTTCTTGAGCAGCACCCAGGCGCCACCGCCCAGCGCCAGCAAGAGCAGGACGGTGACCAGGATGATGAGTTTCTTGCGCGGTCTGAATTGCGCGGTGATCGCGGTGGCAGCGGACATCCGGGGCTCCTGTGGCGGCTTGGTTTCGCACCCGCTGTGCGAGACCCGGCCGTCCAGCCATTATTCGAAGCGGGTCGCCGCAGCGATGCCTCAAATAACGGGGCAATTCGCGCTGAATTGGCGGCCGTGGGGGCCTGGTGTTGGCCGCTTGCTGCTTCAGGCCACCAGATCGATCAGGCCGCGCAGCTTGGCGCGCTGGCCAGGGCGATCCGGCGCGCTGTCCTGAGCGGTGCGAGAGCTTGCGGCGCCGGTGCGGGCCGGTGCCTGTGCCTCGCGCGGAGTCTGGTGGCCCGGATGTTGCTGGAACACGCCGCCACCAGCCAGTGTCAACCCGGCGTCTTGCAGTGCGCCCGCCAGCGCTGGCAGCGAGGCTTCGATCGCTTGCCGCGTGCCGGCCCGGTCGGCCTGGAACGCCACCTGCGCCGAACTGCCATCGAGCGCGATC
Organism: Bordetella parapertussis; assembly: GCA_943328885.2. Lineage (GTDB taxonomy): Bacteria > Pseudomonadota > Gammaproteobacteria > Burkholderiales > Burkholderiaceae_C > Pseudaquabacterium > Pseudaquabacterium parapertussis_A. The sequence goes on from CALQBT020000003.1 coordinate 13,235, forward strand.
CGCACCGTGACCGGTCCCATCTCTGCGGGGTTGAGCTGCAGGATGGCGCTGTGCACGCCGTCGCGCGCGAACAAGCTGACCTGGGCCGCGAGTGCCGGCGCAAACGCCTGGCTGTCGACTGGCGCAGCAATGCGCGCTTCGGCCGGCGCCGGCGTGTCCGCGCGGCCTGGCGTGCCACCGGTCTGGATCGCGGCGACCAGCGCGGCGGGCCATGCCGGCATTGTGTCTTGGACCGATTCGGCGTGCTTGGCCGAGTCTGCCGGACCCTGAGTTGCCGGGTCTGGCACTGTCGGCGCGCTGGGCACTGTGGCGGCTGGCGCTGGCGCGGCTGCCTGTGTGGCTGCCGGCGTGGCTGTCGGCGTCAGCTCGCGGCGAACCGGGGCGATGGTCTGCTGAACCGCAAGGGCTTGACCGCTCGTCGCTATCGTTGCGGAGACGCGCGCGGGCTCGGGACTGTCCGGCTGTTCGCTGGTGCGCGCGGGCACCACCGGCGCAGGCCAACGGGCTTGCGGGCTGAGGGCGTCACGCTGATCTGGCAGGGGCTGTTGGCCAGCGGCTGGTGGCGGACCCGCACCTTGGTCCGCAGACCTTGCTTCGAAGCCGCTGCCCGGCAAGGTGGTGCCAGGCCGTGTGCCAAGCGGCGGCTTGGCGCTCGAACTGGGCGCCACCGTCGCGACGGCCGCCACTGTTGCTACTTTTTCTACTGTTGCTGCTGTTGCCGCTGTTGTTGTTACTGATGGCACTGATGGTACTGATAGCACTGATGGCACTGGCGTCGCTGGCGTCGCGGCGGCCACTGTCCAGGTCTGGACCGGGCCGCTGCCTTCGCTGTCCTCGCTGAAGCGCTGCAGCGCGATCGCGGTATCGGCCGTGTCGGCCGTGTCGGCCGTGTCGGCCGTGTCGGCCGTGTCGGCCGTGACCCACGAGACAGGGCCGGTGGGGCTGGTTGTGTCAGGCAGCTTGTCGGCGGTCGGCACGCTTGGCATCGGTGGCGCCGCTGCCCAAGAGGCGGCCGGGGCGCCCAGGTGTGGCGCTGCAGGCCTGTCGTTGGCGCCGATCGGGCTGGGCAGCGGTCGTGCGACTGGCAGGGTCTGCGCGCCGAGTCGGGCCGTATCGCCCGCTGGTCGGGCGCTTGCAGTGGCGCCGGCCTGGCGCACGAGCTGTTCAGGCGCTCGGTCGATGGGTGGCTGTGGGCCGACGAGTCTGGCGGGCCCCATGGGGTTGAAGTCGACCGCGGGCAGTTGCCTGGGCGGTGCGCTGTCGGGGATCATCGCTGCCTGGCGCGCGCTGGCGCCAACAGGGGCTGCGTCGCGGCGCTGGTCGGCTCCAGCCACCGGGCGATCGAGGCGATCGAGGCGATCGAGGCGATTGTTCATCACCCGATCCGATGGGGCGACGCTGACCGCCGTCGACGGCGCTGGCAATGCCTGGCGATCGGACCAGGCGCTGGCGCTTGATCGGCTCCAGGGGTCGTCGACCGCAGCGGCCGTATCGGGTTGCCGGTCGGCTGCCGAAGCCCTGCCTGAAAGGCTGGCCGCTGCCAGTCGACCAGCCGCGATCCAGGGCTGGACGAGTGGCTGTGGTGTCGGCACAGGAGGGTTGCCGAACTCGATGATCGGCCTTGGGCTGGCAGCGATATCGCCAGCCTGGGCCCTATGGGCGTCGACGCGGTGATCCAAGCCGGTGTCTTGGCCTGCACGTCCGGGTCGGGGGCTGGTGTCGTCTTTTGTGGCGGGCGGCGCATCGGGACGGGTGGTCCTGGTCCGGGCCGCGGCGGCGGGCTCGAGGCTTCGGCTGACCACGAGCGCTTGCTTGCTCGCTGTGGACCATCGCCAAGCGGCAAACTCGGACTGGCCGCGGGCCGCGGTCTGCGGGGCTGGCACGAGCGCTGCGACAACGGTCTCCGCCTCGGCTCGCGCTGCCGGTGCGGCGGCGATGCCGGGCGTTGCCGCCACCCACGGGCCGGGTGCGGTGCACGGGGCTGGGTTGCCTGCCGGGCTGGCGCCGACCACCGTGCAGGTCGGCACGGCGTCACCCTGCGCAGGGGGTTCGACGGGCGCGGCTGCGCTCGCCGCCCACGCTGGGTACGCGTCCTTGGTCCCGGGGTCGATGGTGGGGTGTGCGTCGCTGGGCGGTACCGGCACGGCGCTGGGGTCTAGCGGTGTTGTCTCGGGCTGGTCAAGTCGGATGAGCTCGATGCTCGCCCCGTCCTGGCGCTGCAATGCAGCCTCGCGCTGCATCACAGCGGCGAAGCCTTGGCCAGCAGCACCAGCGCCGCGGGCACCACCAACGCGGGCATCCCCCGCGGCTGGGCCGTGCCGATGCGATGTCTTGCTCAGCGGCGTGGGCAATGCGGTCAGCATGGGCTGTCCTGGTGGTGCAAGGCGCCGGCTGCGCTGCAATAGCGCAGGGCGGCCTCGTCGCTGCGAAGCTGGTCAAGCCGGTCTGCTGTCTTTTGCCTGTCAGCCTGACGTCTAGATATCAGTTTTTCCACCAATGAGACGCGCAATTCAAGTGATATCAACAGGCTTTTCGCGTGCGACAAGCGATTGTCGAGCAGGCCAGCCTGGGTCCGCTGGACCGCGATGGCCTGGTCCAGCCGCTGGCCGAAGCCTTGTTGGCAGTGCAGCAGTTCAGCCGGCCCTGCGGTTTGAAATTGCGTCATCCAGCGTGTGTCGAAGTCGGCTCGATAGTCGCCCAGTTCTCGACTGATCGACTGGGCTTGTTGCATCAGGCGCTCGGCCTGGCGCAGCGCGGCCGTGGCGCGGTCACGCTCGGCCCGGGCATGCTGCAGCAGGGCTTCGAGCTGGGTCATGGCGTTCATGCTGAAAGTGCTTTCTTGAAATTCAAACGCCCAGAACCCGGCACAGCTGGGCCTGGCTCTGCGCGAGCGGCGCGCGCTCGCGCATGTCTTGCTGCAGCAGCGCGACGAGCTGCGGGTGTAGCGCAAGCGCCTGGTCGAGCTCGGCGTCATGGCCGCTTTGGTAGGCGCCGAGTTGGATCAGGTCGCGCGCCTTGTTCACCTTGGCCAGCATCGCGCGGGCGCGGCGCGCGGCCTCGGTCTGTTCGCGCGAGGCCACCGCGTTCATCACCCGTGAGATCGAGCGCTCGACATCGATCGCCGGGTAGTGGCCAGCCTCGGCCAGCTCGCGCGACAGCACGATGTGGCCGTCGAGGATGCCGCGCGCTGCGTCGGCGATCGGGTCCTGCGGATCGTCGCCTTCGCTGAGCACGGTGTAGAAAGCGGTGATCGAGCCGACGCCATTCAGACCGTTGCCCGATCGTTCGACCAGCTGCGGCAGTTTGGCAAAGCAGCTCGGTGGGTAGCCCTTAGTGGCGGGGGGTTCACCGATCGCCAGCGCGATTTCGCGCTGGGCCATCGCGAAGCGCGTCAAGCTGTCCATCAGCAGCAGCACATGGCGACCCTGGTCGCGAAAGTATTCGGCGATCGCGGTGGCGTAGCTCGCACCCTGCATCCGCAGCAGCGGCGCGGCGTCGGCCGGTGCGGCGACCACTGCGCTGCGCGACAGACCCTCGGCCCCGAGGATGTCCTCGATGAACTCTTTGACTTCGCGGCCGCGCTCGCCGATCAACCCGACCACGATCACGTCGGCTTCGGTGTAGCGCGCCATCATGCCCAGCAGCACCGACTTGCCCACGCCGGTGCCGGCAAACAGCCCGAGCCGCTGTCCACGGCCGACCGTCAGCAGCGCATTGATCGCTCGCACGCCAGTGTCGAGTGGGCGTCGCACCGGGTCGCGGTCCATTGCGTTGATCGCTCGCCTGAGCATCGGCAGATTGCTGACTTGGTGCAGCGGACCCAGCCGGTCGAGCGGTGCGCCCATTGCATCGACCACCCGCCCGAGCAGGCCTTCACCCATCGGCAGGTGCAGACCCTGGTCTTCAGCCCGGCGCCAGCGCGTGCGCTCGACACCCAGCAAGGGCGGCGCGGCAGGGCTCAGCCGAGGGCTGACCCGCGCGCCGCTGCCCAGGCCGCGCAGGTCGCCGGTGGGCATCAGCAGCGCACGGTCGCCATGGAATCCGACGACCTCAGCGTGGACGGGTTGTGGCGCATCGCCATGCACTTCGCAGACTGCGCCTATTGGGGCCCGCAAGCCGGCGGCTTCGAGCACCAGCCCGGTGATGCGCACCAGCGTCCCGTGGACCTGCAGCGGCATGGGTTGTGCGGCGCAGACTTGCAGATCATCGAGGTAACGGGCCCAGCGCAGTTGCCGCGCCGAAGCCGCTGGTGTGTCGATCTCAGGCATCGCCTGCCGTCTCGGTGGCGTCGGACTCGCTGTCGTCCCATGGCAACGCGCTTGCGATGGCGCGGCTGGCAATGGCCCAGCGCGAGGCAATGCGGGCGTCGATCGAGCCAGCGTCGGATTCCACCCGGCAACCGCCGCGCGCCACCGAGGCCTGGCTGAGCAGACGTGCGCCGCGCGCGGCCAGTGCTTGCTCACAACCGGCGGCGACCAACGCATGGTCGTCGGGATTCACGGTCACGGTGATCTGACGCGCGCTCGCCAGCACCGCGTTGACGGCTTCGTTGGCGACCTGGACCACCACAGCGGGTCGCAGGCTCAGTTCGCTGCGCACCACCTGGCGGGCAAGTTCGGTGGCAACCCGCGCGACGCTGGCAGCGATCTGTTGCTCGAACTCGCCGAGTTCGCGGTCCAACGAGGCGAGCAACTGACCGACCTGGGCGCTGACCTGGCTGGCATGAGCTTGTTTGAAGCTCTCTAGCGCTGCCAGGCCGTCGCGGTAACCGTCCTGGTAGCCCTGGTTGCGCGCGTCAGCGACCTGTTGACGCATCACCGTCTGCAGGCTGGTTTGCAACCCGGCAAGGGTCGGCGCGCCCAGCCCCGGGGTCGGCTGTGGCCTTGGGGTTGTGGCGGTGGCCACAGCTGTCGCGTCGCACGCTGCCAGGCCGAAAGCGACGGGCTGCCAGGACGCAAAACCGTGCAGCTTCTCGCGCGGGCTGGGGGGTGCCGGCACCTGGCGCGGCTCGCGGCTAGACGAACTCATCGGCGCCGCCGCTGGCGATCACGATCTGGCCCTCTTCGACCAGTCGCCGCACGATCTTGAGGATCTCCTTTTGTTCGGCCTCGACGTCCGAGACTCGCACCGGGCCGCGGCCTTCCAGGTCCTCGCGCAAGTTTTCTGCGGCACGGCTTGACATGTTCCTGAACACCTTGTCGCGCATTTCGGGCGTCGCCCCCTTGAGGGCGAGCACCAGCGATTCGCTCTGAACTTCCTTGAGCACCGCCTGCAGGCCTTTGTCGTCGACCTTGATCAGGTCGTCGAAGCCGAACATGTTGTCGACGAGTTTTTGCGCCAGGTCGGCATCGGACTCGCGCACGTAGTCGAGCACGCTGGTCTCGAGCGCGCTGCCGAGCAGGTTGATGATCTCGGCAGCGGTTTTGACGCCACCGAGCGAGGCCTTGCGCATCTTCTCGCCGCCGGCCAGCACATGGCTCATCACCTCGTTGAGGTCTTTCAGCGCAGCCGGCTGGATGCCGTCGAGGGTGGCGATGCGCACCATCACCTCGTTGCGCTGGCGCTCGGTGAAGCACTTCATGATTTCGGCAGCCTGGTCGCTGTCGAGGTGGACCAAGATGGCGGCGACGATCTGCGGATGTTCGTTGCGCATCAACTCGGCCACGGTGACCGGATCCATCCACTTCAGGCCCTCGATGCCGGTGACATCGCTGCCTTGCAGGATGCGGTCGATCAGCAGGTTGGCCTTGTCCTCGCCCAAGGCCTTGCGCAGCACGCTCTTGACGTATTCGTCGGTGTCGGCGACCAGGATGTGCTGCTCCAGCGCTTCGGCGCTGAACTTCGTCAGCACCCGGGTCAGCCGCTCACGCGGCACGACCTTGAGCCTGGCGATGGTCTCGCCGAGCTTTTGCACCTCCTTGGGTTCGAGGTGCTTGAACACCTCGGCTGCCTCGATCTCGCCAAGTGACATCAACAAGATCGCCGCGTCTTCGATGCCGCCGTCAGCCATCATGCGTACCGCTTGGCAGTGTCGCAGCGGGCGCTACGGTGGTGCTTTGTGCGCAGCATCATGCGTCACCGCTGCTGACCCAGCCGCGCAGGATGCTCGCCACTGCGAGCGGATTTTCCAGCGCCATCGCCCGGGCTGAGCTGAGCTGTCCTTCGGACCCGGGGCCGCCCAAGGCCAGCGGGCTGATCGCGCCGGGCAGGGTCTGGACATCGTCAACCATGGCGTCCAGCGTGGTCGCTGGCTTGCCGAACGGCCCTGGTCTGAGCGCCGGTCGGATCACGCCGAACACCATCATCAGCGCGATGGCGGTCAGCGCGGCCGGCACGCTGGCAGCACGTACCAGGTCGAGCAACCAGGGTTGGCGCCACAGCGGTGCGGTCTCAGGCTCGACCTTGGGTTCGACCCGGAACGGGATGTTGACGACCCGCACCGAATCGCCGCGCTCTTTCCTGAAACCCACCGCCTCCTGCACCAGGGTGCTGAGTTTGTCGATCTCCTCTGGTGCCAGCGGCGTGCTGATGGGCTTGCCTCTGGCGTCGATGCTTTGGCGGTGGTTGACCAGCACCGCAACATTGACGCGCAAGATGTTGCCCACTGCGTTGCGCTGCAGCTCGACCCGCTTGTCGAGCTCGTAGCTGATCTGGCTCTCGCGCCTGGCGCCGGAACCGACCCCGATGCTCGATGGTGCGCCTTGCAGCGGCGCGGACGCGCCCGAGATCGGCGCGGTCGCGGCGGCGGGAACCTGGTTGCTTGCCGCACCCGGCACGCCGCTGGGCGGCGCGCCGGCGTTGCCAGCACCGGCGTCCAGGCTGCGTTGGCTGCGCACGGCGGCCCTGTCCGCGCCTTGGTTGGGCGCGTAGGCCTCGATGGTGGCTTCGACTTGTTTGAAGTCGAGCTCGGCGGTGACGGTTGCGCGAAGGTTGTCGGCCCCCAGTGCGGGTTCCAGCACTTCCCTGACGTTGCGCAGCAGCCTGGCTTCGGTCTCGCGCACATGGGAGCGTTGCTGCTGGGTCAGGTCGGGTCGGCCGTCTTGCTCGGGCTGATTCAACCAATTGCCGTCGTGGTCGGTGACCGTCACGCCCTTGGGCGACAGGCCGGGAACAGCCATCGCTGTCATGTGCACGATGCCTGCAACCTGGCCGGGGTCGAGCCGCCGGCCGGGGTGCAGCGTCAGCGCGACCGATGCCGATGGCTTGTCTTGGTCTCGGAAATAGCCGCTTTGGTTCGTCAACGCGACCATCACCTTGACCGATTGCACGGCCGAGACCGTGGCGATCTGCTGCTCGAGCCGGCCGCCGAGCGCGCGCTGCAGGTTGGTGCGCTCCTGCAGCTGAGACTGGCCAAAACTCTGTTTGTCCATCAACTCATACCCGCTAGGCGCCGACTTGGGCAGGCCGAGCGTGGCGAGCTTCATGCGCAACTCATTGGCTTGCTCGGTAGGCACCAGGATCAGGCTGCCCATGCCGCCGAGCTGGTAGGGCTGGCCCAGCTTGGCGAGCTGCTCGATCACCGCGCCCGCCTCGTTCTCGGGCAGCGCATGCGAGAACAGCGGTGTCATCGGCACCTGTCTGCTCCACAGCGCCAGGGCCACGGCCAGGGCCAGCAGGCCCGCGCTGCCCAGCCCCAGCCAGACCTTGTTGCTGGGCGGCAGTTGTTGCAGGCGCACCAGCAAGCCTTGCGAGCCGGTGTGCAGCAGCGCAGGTGCGGCGGCCCGGATGGCGGCTTCATTGGCGGGAGTCAAGGGCGTGACGGCGGCGTCCATGGGTGGGGTCGCAAGAGTGGATGGCGCAGCGGGATGCCTTCGAACAGATGCCTGGGGGCACCGGGTCAGCGCTTGTCGACCTCGATTGTTGGGTTTGCAGGCCCGCTGTCAGCGTGCGAACAGCCGGCATTTCGGGCTTCATTTCGCGCCACTGTGGTCGATCACGGCACCTACAGTGTCGCGACGATGAAGCTCGAACTCAAACCATTCGACTTTGCCCAGGCCGTGGCGCGGGCCGGGCTGCGTACCGACGGTCACCCGCTGGCCACCGAAGCTCCCGCAAGCACTGGTTTTGGCGCCGCGATGACGCAGGCGCTGCGCGCGGTGAGCGACTCGCAGCTAGACGCCGCAGCCTTGCAGCGCGAGTTGCAGTTCGACAACCCGACCGTGAGCCTGGAGCAGACCATGATCGCGATGAACAAGTCGAGCCTCGGCTTCACCGCTGCGCTGACGGTGCGCAACCGCTTGGTTCAAGCCTACAGCGAGATCATGAACATGCAGGTCTGATGCCTGACTCTGTCAGCTTTTGAGCAGCAAGAAGGCGCGCTCAAGTCGACACCTGACTGGGTTGTCGGTGGGCGGATATCACCGGCGCACAGGCTTACACGATCCACTCGCTCGACCCGGTGATGGATGAATTGGCAAGCAGCCGCTTGGGGCAGGTGGGTTTGTCGCTGTTTCTAGCCTACCCACCGGTCATCGGCCTGGAGTTCGAAGTCGACGTGCGCGCGGTCAGTTGGGAACACACTGCCTGAACAACGCGTCTCTCCCCTAGCTAGGTAGGCGAGATGGCTAATAGGGCTGAAGCGGGTTGGACGCAAGACGCGTGCGGCCGCCCACCTGATCGGCCCCGCATCCCTCATGTGCCGGTTCGCTTTGTTGTTTTTGCCAGTCTGGCTGCGGCAGATGCCAGCCCATGGATGCGGTCGGCGCCGGGATGCGTTGCTACCAGCGCGCTCGACTGCACTCGACGCTGGTCTATTTCAGTCCGATGCAGTTCGAAGAAAACTGGCTGGCCAATCCACC
>CALQBT020000004.1 GCA_943328885.2 Bordetella parapertussis
CGCGCATCAGCCGGTCGGCTTGTGCCGGCTCGGCTTTCTGCAAGGCTTGCAGGTACAGGTCCTGGCCTAGGTCGGCCAGCAGCAGAAAGCCACATTGCTCATCTGAGGCCAGCACTTCGGGCGCATGCAGTCCTGCGCTGCGAATGCGGCCCGCGATGTCGATGAAAGCCCGCACATCCTCTTGCGGTGGCGGGGCGTCCATCACAACGCGGCTCACGCCGTCAGTGCCCTGGACCCGGAAATAACGTCTGAAACTGGCATCGGCCGAGGCGGGTGCCAGGCTCGCGATGTCGAGATGCAGGCTCTGCGCCAGTGGCGCGAACCAGCGCCAGAACTCGGCTTCGCGTGCAGCGTCAGGCCAGGCGATGGCGGGCATTGCAGGGGTCATCGGGGGCGGGTTTGCGCGACATTGGTGGTGGGGCTCGGCATCGCCACCCGGTCAGGCGCTCATGGATAATCTTCTCATTCTACGAACCGCATGCCCAGCGCGGGCCCCGCGGCATGCTGGGGTCTGTAGCGGGCGCCACCCACGTCCTTCCTTCGTGCCAGCCGTTCCCAGCGCAACCTGTCGCACTGCCTGCTTGCCACGCCGTTCGACGAGTCGCGCCCGAGGGCCGCTGCGGGGAGTGTTCGCGGCTTTCGGCAGCCTGATGCTGCATTGGGCCATAGCGGCGGAGCCGGGCTTGGCGCTGCAGCCCAGCACCTGGCTGGCGCCAAGCCCCGCCAGCGAACAATCTGCCCCGCGGCCGACGATCTTGCGTGCCGATGTCCTGCGGGTGCGCCCTGAACTCGATGCCCAGGCTGAAGGCGGGGTTGAATTTCGCCGCGCAGGCACGGTGATCCGTGCCGACCGATTCAGCTACGACGCTGCGCAGGATCTTGCCAGCGCGAAGGGTCAGGTCTGGATCAGCCGCGCCGGCATGCGTTACAACGGTCCGGAGTTGCAGTTGAACGTGAACCGTTTTGAAGGTTTTTTCCTCCAACCTGAGTTCGAATTCCGCAGCCTCGCTGCCGGCGGCCATGCTGAGCGCATCGACTTTCTTGGCCATGACCGGCTGCGGGCCGAGCGCGCGATCTACACCAGTTGCCCGCGCGACCCCGACAGCGAGCCCGACTGGTTGCTGCGAACCGACCGGATCCTCCTCGATTTCGCTGCCAACCAGGGCGTGGCGGACGGCGCAGTGTTGCAGTTTTTAGGCCTACCGATCCTGGGACTGCCGGCGCTGAGTTTTCCTCTGAGCGACGACCGCAAGAGCGGTTGGCTGCCGCCGACGGTGGTGCCGCTGGACAGCCGCAACGGCTTCACGCTGGCGCTGCCTTTTTACTGGAACATCGCACCCAACCGTGATGCCACCTTGATCCCCACGGTGATGACAAAGCGCGGCCTGGCGCTTGACAGCGAGTTCCGCTATCTAGAGCCCTTGCACAGCGGTCGGATTCGGCTGAACTGGTTGCCCGAGGATCGCCTGACGGGCAACTCGCGCAAGGCCTGGGACATCGACAACCAGGGTCGAATGTTTGACGCCCTGGACTACAGCGCGCACTGGCGCCAGGTCTCCGACGACGCTTACTGGCAGGATTTTCCGCGCTCGCTGCAGAGCGCGACGGTGCCCAGGCTGCTGACGCAGGATTTCAGCGTCGAACGAGCGCAGAGCACAGGCTTGGGTCTGCTGACGGGTTATGCCAGGATCCAGCAGTGGCAGGTGTTGCAAACCGGTAGCGGCGCTGATCTGATCGTCTCGCCCTACCAGCGCAGCCCGCAGCTGGGTCTTCGCCTGACGCCTGACCTGTCGCTCGGCCTGAGGGCAAGGCTTGAAACCGAGGTCAACCACTTCACCCGGCCCGATGCTTCGGCCAGCGCGGTCTTGCCCACCGGTTGGCGTTGGCATGCGTTGGGCCAGCTCAGCCGGCCGTTTGCCACACCCGGCGCTTGGATCACGCCCAAGCTCATGTTCAACGCCGCCGCCTACGAGATCGACACGGTCGGTGGCGCGAGCGGTGGGCGCGCCTCGCGCGTGATCCCCACCGCCAGCTTGGACGCCGGCATGGTGTTCGAGCGTCCGGTGACTTGGTTTGGTCGTGACCTGCGGCAGACACTTGAGCCGCGAATGCTCTACGTCGACACACCGTTCCGCGACCAGTCGAGGCTGCCCAACTTCGACTCTGCAGAGCGTGATTTCAACGGGGTGTCGATTTACGCCGAAAATACTTTTTCCGGCATAGACCGGGTTTCGGATGCGCACCAGCTCACCGCCGGCGTCACCACTCGGTTGGTCGACGCACAGAGCGGCGCCGAAACCTTGCGTCTGGGGCTGGCCCAGCGCATCCGGCTGAGCGATCAGCAGGTGGTGCTGAGCGGTGAACCCCAGAGCCGGCGCTTCTCCGATGTGCTGATCGAAGCCGCCAGCTCGATCTTCAAGCCCTGGACGGCGGATGCTGCGGTGCAATACAACCCTGATTCCAGCCGGGTGGTGCGCTCGATCATCGGCGCGCGTTACTCGCCGGCACCCTTCCACACCCTGAGCGCCCGATACCGTCTGGCCAGTGGCTTGTCCGAGCAGGTGGAACTGGGCTGGCAATGGCCGGTCTACGGCGGTACGGCCAAGCCGATTGGCGCGGCCAGCGGTTGCGGGGGAACGCTGTATGCGGTGGGTCGGACGAATTACAGCCTGAAGGACAGCCGGATGACCGATGCCACCGTCGGTGCCGAGTACGACGCTGGCTGCTGGATTGCTCGCGTGGTGGCCGAGCGGATCTCTACCGGACGGGCCGAGGCCAGCACAAGGCTGTTGCTGCAACTCGAGCTGGTGGGCCTGTCGCGTCTGGGTGCCAACCCGCTTCAGGTGTTGAAGGACAATATCCCTGGCTACCGGCTGCTGCGCGAACCGGGCAAAGCCTCGATCCCTACCTCTGAGCCATGACCCACAACCATCTCTCTCATTGCCTGCGCGCCTCGCTGCTGGGCATGGCCGGCGCGGTCTGTCTCTCGGCCACACCTGCGGCGACACCGGCGGTGCGCAACAACCTCAGCGGCGATTTCATCGTTGCCGTGGTCAATACCGAGGCCGTGACCTCAGTCGAAGTGGCACAGCGCATCGAGCGCCTGGGCGCTGAGCTCAGGCGTGTCGGCGGCAATCCGCCCGAGGCTGAAGTGCTGCGCCAGCAGGTACTCGACAGTTTGATCGACGAGCGGGTCCAGATCACGTTTGCACGCGAGGTGGGCCAGAAGGTCGACGATGCGGAGATCGACCGTGCGGTGGCGAATGTAGCGGCGCAAAACCAGATCTCGGTGCCGCAGTTGCGCGATCGACTGCGCAGCGAGGGCATGGACATGGTGCGCTTTCGCAGCAACTTGCGCGACCAGTTGTTGGTCGAACGGGTGCGTGAGCGTGAGGTGAATTCGCGCATCCGCATCACCGATGCCGACATCGACAGATTGCTCGACGAGCGCCGCGCCAAGGCATCGACCCAAGTGCAGCTCAACCTGGCGCAGATTCTGGTCACGATTGCCGAAGGCGCGAGCGCCGAGGTGCAGGCGCAGCGCCAGGCACGCGCCGACCAAGCGCTGGCCCGATTGCGGGGGGGCGAGGATTTCGCCAAACTGGCGCGCGAAATCAGCGAGGACAGCAATCGCGCGGGGGGTGGCGAAATCGGCCTGAGGCCGCTGGACCGGTTGCCCGACCTGTTCGTTGAAGCCGCTCGTGACTTGGCGGTGGGGCAGTCGTCGAGCCGGCTGCTGCGCAGTGCCGCGGGGCTGCACATTCTCAAGCTGATCGACCGCCAGCAAGCCGACGCTTTCCAGGTCACCCAGACCAAGGCCAGGCACATCCTGCTGCGCTTGTCGGACCGCGCGCAACTGGCGGCGGTGAGTCGTCGCCTCGATGATCTGCGCCGACAGATCGAGCGCGGTGACAAGACCTTCGAGGATCTGGCGCGTGAGGTGTCCGAGGATGGGTCGGCCTCAGGCGGCGGCGATCTGGGCTGGGCTTCGCCCGGCCAGTTCGTTCCGGAGTTCGAGGACGCGATGACCAAGCTGGCGCCGGGTGGCCTCTCGCCCCCGGTGGTGTCGCGCTTCGGTGTGCATCTGATCCAGGTGGTGGAGCGGCGCAGCATCATTGCCGATCCGAAACAGGTGCGCGATCAAGCCCGCAACCAGTTGCGCGAGGCCAGGTTCGAACAGGCTTATAACGATTGGGCCAAGGAGTTGCGCTTGCGCGCCTACATCGAGATGCGCGAGCCTCCGCAGTGAGGATGGTTCAAGCGCGGCCTGCGGCGCCTGCCTGCGCATGAAGCACCTTGCCCGCAAACGCTTTGGTCAGCACTTCCTGGTCGATCCGGGTGTGATCGAGGCGATCGTTCGAGAGATCGCGCCCAAGCCAGGGGACGCGCTGATCGAGATCGGCCCGGGCTTGGGCGCCCTGACCCAGCCGCTGCTCGAACGCTGCGGTGCACTCACCGTGATCGAACTCGACCGTGACCTGGCCGCGCGTTGGCGCCAGCGTCCGGGCGTGGCCGTGATCGAGTCCGATGTACTGAAAGTCGATTTCTCGGCGATCGCCGGTGCAGCGGGTCAGTCGCTGCGGGTGGTGGGCAATCTGCCCTACAACATCTCAACACCGATTCTTTTTCATCTGCTGGCCGTCGCGCCGCAGGTGCGCGACCAGCACTTCATGCTGCAAAAAGAGGTGGTCGATCGGATGGCGGCCGCGCCCGGGCGCAAGGATTTTGGCCGTCTGACCGTGATGCTGCAGTGGCGTTACAGCATCGAAGCCTTGTTTGACGTCGCGCCGGCTGCGTTCGATCCGCCCCCGCGGGTTGATTCGGCCATCGTGCGAATGCGGCCTCTGGCCATGCCGCCACAGCTCGATGAAGCCAGGCTGCAAGCCTTGGTGACGCTGGCCTTTTCGCAGCGCCGCAAGCTGTTGCGTCACACCTTGGGGCGCTGGCTCGACGAGCAGGGTTTTGCGGGCAACTTCGATGTCCAGCGACGCGCTGAGGAAGTGCCGGTGGCCGAGTACGTGGCGCTGACGCAAGCGGTTTCATCCCAGCGCTGAACGACGACAGCGCCCCTCGGGGCGCTGTGATCTGGTTCAGGCTTGGGTCGAAGTGCTTGTCAGTCAGGCTGCGGACAGCCACATCGCAGTGTCGAAAGCGCTGCTCATCATCGGCATGTTGGTGCCGAAGTTGGGGTTGTTGCCACTCTTGGCAACGGTCTTGGTGGGCGGTTTTTCGGGCACCGGCGCAACATCGTTGGCACGCTCCCAGGCGCTGGTCTCGGTGCTGCGGGCCACGGCAAAAGAATAAAAACAACGGAACGGAATGCGCTTTTCGGCCCAAAAATCGGCTGTGTCGCGGAAGACGTCAAGCAACTGTTCGCGCGCTTCGCGGTCGAACTTGACGCTGTCGGGCAACTGCTCGAGCACCACCACAAAACCGGGTTGCTGTCCGGCGCGGCTCACCAGATCGGTCATGCAGTCGAACAGCGCGTCGAGATTCTTGCCGAAATGGGCCGGAAACAGGAATGATTCGGCGATCTTGTCCAGCACATCTTGCTTCGATTGCGCGTCGGCCAAGTTGGCGTACAAGAAATGTTGGCCATCGTTCTCGGCGGCTTGCATCAAGTCTTCGACACGGTAGGCGCGGATCGCCTGCACGATATTGGGACGGACAGTCTGCAGCAGCATGGTCACGTTCCTCCAGGGTCAATGAGGGTCTGAATCAATCGCCGATCAAGGCGCAATGAGCCTGAAGCTCGCGTAGTGATCGGCAGTGTAGTAACAGGCATCAGGTTGTTGGGGCCGTTTGCCGCCGCAGACAATGCGGCGGGCACCTCGGTCATGCGCGCCCGCCGTCGCCACCGTGTATTCGCGGTAAAAACCGCGCTCGCGTCGTGGCAATTGGCGCTCGAAATTGCCGAAAATTCCGCTGTCCTTGGTGTAAGGGAACGGTCCACCGGCGTGGATCAAGCGCTGCGTTTGCTGGGCTTCAAGCGGTAGCGTTGCCAGCGCCACCGTCTGCACCCCCTCAGCCGGCTCTTTGGACCCGGCTTGGCCACCCAGCAGCAGCACCGCCACCGTCATCAAAACCAAGCCCAGCTTGCGCGGCGGCTTGAAGATGGATGACCGAACGGCCTGGTTCACTGGTTTACCCTGAATTCTGTGAGCGCAATGTTACCGGAATGCCCCTGAAAACTCAAGCCATTGCCTCATATTTGGGCAAAAACGAAGGGTATTGGCGGGACAATTCGCATCTAATGCCGGGCTCGGCTTGAATCGCCAACCGCTCTGTCGGCGGGACGGATCCAGACGCCGGTCAAGCCTGCTGCGGTCGGGCAGCGCTTTGGTCCGGATTTAACGGGCGGCGTTGGCGTCGGCCACGGTCAGGGCTGTCATGTTGACGATGCGGCGCACGGTGGCCGAGGGCGTCAGGATGTGCGCCGGCTTGGCCGCGCCGAGCAGTACTGGGCCGATTGCGATGCCGCCACCGGCGGCGGTCTTGAGCAAGTTGTACGAAATATTGGCCGCGTCGATGTTGGGCAGCACCAGCAGGTTGGCCTCGCCAGTCAGCGCTGACCGTGGCATCAACTCGTGTCGGTAGGCTGCGTCGAGCGCTGCGTCGCCGTGCATCTCGCCGTCCACCTCCAGCCAGGGCGCACTGGACTGGATCAGTGCCAGGGCTTCGCGCATCTTGACCGCTGAGGGTTGGTTGCTCGAACCAAAGTTTGAATGCGACAACAGCGCGGCTTTGGGCTGCACGCCGAAGCGAAGCATTTCCTCCGCCGCCAGGATCGTGATCTCGGCCAGTTGCTCGGCCGTCGGGTCGTAGTTGACATGGGTGTCTACCAGGAAGACCTGGCGACCCGGCAGGACCAGCCCGTTCATGCACGCGTAGGTATTGACACCCGCACGCCGGCCGATGATCTGGTCGATGTGGGCCAGGTGCTGGTTGGTCGAGCCCCAGGTGCCGCAGATCATGCCGTCGACCTCGCCCTTGTGCAGCAGCATGCAGGTGATCAGCGTCAGGCGGCGGCGCATCTCGATCTTGGCAAATTGCTCGGTCACGCCCTTGCGCTCGGTCAGGCGGTGGTAGCTCTGCCAGTAGTCGCGGTAGCGTGGGTCATCGTCGATGTTGACGATCTCGTAATCGCGGCCCTGCTGCAGGCGCAAACCGAGTTTGTCGATCCGTGCTTTGATGACCGTCGCACGCCCAACCAGCCAGGGGTGGGCCAGACCTTCGTCGACCACCACCTGCACCGCGCGCAGCACGCGGCGGTCCTCGCCTTCGGCGAAGGCGACGTTCTTGCGTTGAGCGCGCTTGGCCACTGAGAAGATCGGCTTCATCGCGTTGCCCGAGGCGTAGACAAAGCTCTGCAGCTTTTCTTCGTAGGCCTCGTAGTCTGTCACCGGACGTGCAGCGACACCTGAATCGAAAGCCGCGCGCGCCACTGCGGGTGCGATTTTCATCATCAGCCGCGGATCAAACGGCTTCGGGATCAAGTACTCGGGGCCGAAGCTCAGCGTCATGCCGGCGTAAGCTGCGGCGACCACATCGTTCTGCTCGGCCTGGGCCAGGTCGGCGATTGCGTGCACCGCAGCGATTTCCATCAGGTCGGTGATCGTGGTCGCGCCCGAATCCAATGCCCCGCGGAAGATGTAAGGGAAACACAGGACGTTGTTGACCTGGTTCGGGTAGTCGGTGCGGCCGGTGGCCATGATGGCGTCGTCGCGCACCGCTTTGACCTCCTCGGGCATGATCTCCGGTGTCGGGTTGGCCAGCGCAAAGATCAGCGGATTCGCGGCCATCGTCGCTACCGCCGAGCCTTTGAGCACGCCGCCGGCCGACAGTCCCAGGAATACATCGGCGCCGACCATCGCTTCGGCCAGAGTTCGCAACGGTGTGTCCTGCACAAACTCGGATTTGTCGGGGTCCATCAACTCGACCCGACCCCGGTAGACCACACCCGCCAGGTCGGTGACGAAGATATTTTTCTTGGGCAGGCCGAGTTTGACCAGCAGGTTCAGGCAGGCCAGCGCGGCGGCGCCTGCGCCCGAGGTCACGAGCTTGATCTCGTCGATCTTCTTGCCCACCACCTTCAGGCCGTTGAGCAGCGCTGCGCCGACGACGATCGCCGTGCCGTGCTGGTCGTCGTGGAAGACGGGGATTTTCATGCGCTCACGCAGCTTGCGCTCGACATAGAAGCAGTCGGGTGCCTTGATGTCTTCGAGGTTGATACCGCCGAAAGTGGGTTCTAGCGCTGCGATGATGTCGACCAATTTGTCGACATTGAGTTCGTTGACTTCCAGGTCGAAGACGTCGATGCCGGCGAACTTCTTGAACAGCACCGCCTTGCCCTCCATCACGGGCTTGGATGCCAGCGGGCCGATGTTGCCCAGGCCAAGCACGGCGGTGCCGTTGGTGACGACCGCGACCAGGTTGCCGCGTGCGGTGTAGCGCCAGGCGTTGGCCGGGTCGGCGACGATCTCCTCGCAGGCCGCGGCCACCCCTGGCGAGTAGGCCAGCGCGAGGTCATGCTGGTTGACCATCTGCTTGGTCGCGGCGATCGCCACTTTGCCCGGCGTTGGGAACTCGTGATATTCGAGTGCAGCGCGACGTAATTCAGCGCTTTTTTCTTCGCGAGTGGGCATGGGGGATCCTGATCGTCGGCTGGGGGATTCTAGTCAGCGCGGCTTGCCGCCGGTTGCAGACGCGCCCGATGCTTGCGGCTGGCGCCGGGTGCAGCGAAGGGAATTCAGTTTGAGCGCGTCGCGCTGCGCCACGAGGTCTGGGCAATACTGTGCTTCCGATGAGCATGTCTTCCTTGCCGCCTCTGCAGCCGACGCCCTTGGGCGAGCGTTCGCTGGCAGCGCTATTGGCACGTTTTCGGCTGCGTCGGCGCGGACCGCGGGCGCTGCTGTGGGGCGCACTGGTGGCCTTGCTGCTGGTGGCGCAGACCCTGCTGGTCGCGCTGACCTTGCGCTACGAGGAAGCCCGGGCCCAGGAGCGCAGCGACGAGATCGTCGCTGCCGCCCTGGGCGAGATCCGGCGGCGCAGCCAGATGGTGTTGCAGGGCCTGCAGGGCTTGGCGTGGCGCGCTGGCGAGCCCCTTGCCTGGGCACGCGGCGCCCAGGCGCTGCTGGGCAAGCAGCGCGAGATCGGCCGGATCGAGCGTCGAGACCCTGATCTGAAGATCCTGGAGGCTGCCGAGACGCCGTTCCGCGAGCCCTTGTTCATGCGCTGGCCGCGCGCCGAGATGGACCCCGAAATGGCGCAGGCCTGTGGCGCGGCGCGGCGTTCAATGTCACCGATGTTCTCGCACAGCCAATTCGTGCCGCTGTCAGACGGGCTGGGGGTCGAGGTGCTCGACCTGTGCGTGCCAGTGCAGGAGGCTGGCGCGCTGGTGGGCTTCACCGTGGCAAGCATCGTGTTGCCGCTGCTGCTCGAAGAGCTGCGGGTGGCCGAGATCGGTCGCAGCCATGAGCTGTCGATCGTCGACGCCGACGGCACAAGGCTGGCACGCAGCGGCGCGGTACGCGGCGGCGGGGTGTTCGTCGCCGACCGGCTGGTCGATCTGCCGGGCACTAGCTTGCAACTGCGGGTCGATGCGGTGCAGCGCGCGCCCAGCCTGATCCCGAACCTGGCGACCGCACTGGTGCTGGGCTTGTCCATCAGTCTGTTCGTGGTGGTGTTGTTGCTGGCGCGCGACGGGCGCCGGCGCGCCCGGGCCGAGAGCCTGCTGGCTGAGGCCTTGGCCTTCCGCCGGGCGATGGAGGATTCGCTGCTGACAGGCCTGCGTGCGCGCGACCGCGATGGCCGCATCGTCTATGTCAACCCGGCTTTTTGCACCATGGTCGGCTATACGGCCGATGAGTTGCAGCGCGCCGGTCCGCCACCCTACTGGCCGCCCGAGCAGGCGGTCGAATACCAGCGCCGCCAAGCCCAGCGGCAGGCGCCCGGGGTGGCCGTCGAGCCGCCGCACGAGGGTTACGAGACGGTCTTCCTGCGCAAGAACGGTGAGCGCTTTCCGGTCGTGATCTACGAGGCGCCGTTGGTCGACGGCACTGGCAAGCACACCGGTTGGATGAGTGCGGTGCTGGACCTGTCGGCCCAGCGCCGTGCTGAAGACCTGTCGCGCCAGCAGCAGGAGCAGCTGCAGGCCACTGCCCGGCTGGCCAGCGCGGGCGAGATGGCGTCTCTGCTCAGCCATGAACTCAATCAGCCGCTCTCGGCCATCGCCAGCTATGCCACTGGCTCGCTCAACCTGATCGATGCGCCCGCCGACGTCGTGTTGACACCGGGTCACCGCGCGGGCGACGAGCAAGCTAGGGAGCGGTCGGGTCAGGCCGAAGACCTGGCGCTGAGGGCGCAACTGCGCTACGCCCTCGTGCGTATCGCCGAGCAGGCCGAGCGTGCCGGCCGGGTGATCAAGAGCGTTCACGACTTTGTGCGTCGGCGCCATCAGGCGCATGAGCTGATCGCCGCCGATCTGCTGATCGAATCGGTCTTGCCGCTGATCCGGCTGCAGGCGCGCAAGAGCGGTGCAAGAGTGGAGCTTGACATCGTGAAGCCCGCGCCGCGGGTCAAGGTCGATCGTACGATGGTCGAGCAGGTGCTGCTCAATCTGGCGCGCAACGCCGTTCAGGCGATGGAAGCCGACACGCCGCTGGCCGACCGTTTGCTCACGCTGCGGGTTCGGCTGGTATCGGGCGAGCAGGGGCGGTGGGTGGTCTTCTCAGTGCTTGACGCCGGCCCCGGCATCACCGCTGAGGTTGCGCCGAGGTTGTTCACCCCCTTCTTCACGACCAAGGACGAAGGCATGGGCTTGGGCTTGTCGCTGTGCCGCACCGTGGTCGAGCAGCATGGCGGCGCGATGGACTTCGACAACCTGCCCCCCGCGCTCGGTCAGGTCGGCCCTGGCGGCGCTGAATTTCGCTTCACATTGCCGCTGAGCCTGCCTCGCGGGCCGACCCGGCTCGGGCTGGCCGAAAAGGTCTGAAGCCTGGCCGGCACGGGCTTGCACCATACTCCTGACCCATGACACCCAACCATGCCACCCCGCCGCTGGGGATTCCGGTGGTCTACCTGGTCGACGACGAGGCTGTGGTGCGCGATTCGCTGGCCTGGTTGCTGCGTTCGCGGCGGCTGTTGTCCGAAGGGTTTGCGCAGGCCGAAGCCTTCGAGTCCTGGCTCGCTGGCTGCGACCTGGCAGGTGGCTGGCCCGACTCGCCGTCTTGCCTGTTGCTTGATGTGCGGATGCCAGGCACCAGCGGGCTGGTGCTGTTCGATCGGCTGGTTGAGCGGGGCTTGACACAGGCCTTGCCGGTGATCTTCCTCACCGGCCACGGCGACGTGCCCACAGCCGTGGCCACGGTCAAGCGCGGGGCTTTCGACTTTGTCGAAAAACCCTTTTCCGACAACGCTTTGGTCGACCGGGTCGAGCAGGCTTTGGCGGTCAGCGCGCAGGCCATTCTGCGCCGCCGTCAGCAACGCGCGCTGGCGCGTGCACTGGCTGAACTCACCGAGCGCGAGCGTGAGGTGATGGACCGGGTGATCGCCGGTCTGGCCAACAAGCTGATCGCCGACGAACTCGACATCAGCGTTCGCACCGTGGAAGTGCATCGCGCACGCATGTTCGAGAAAATGGCGGTGCGCTCGGCGGTCGAACTGGCCAACCTGCTGCGTGAGCCCGTTGCCTGAGCTGCGGCCCGGTGACAATCGCTGCCATGGCCCTTGGCGAGTTCGACCTGATCCGCAAGTACTTCACGCGTGCGACCCGTTCGGCAGCCCATGTGGCGCTGGGCGTCGGTGATGACTGTGCGTTGCTGCGGCCCACGCCTGGCATGCAGTGGGCGGTCTCCTGCGACATGCTGGTCGAGGGTCGTCATTTCCTGTCGACCGTGCGTCCTGAACGCCTGGGCCACAAGGCACTGGCGGTCAACCTGAGCGATCTGGCGGCCTGTGGCGCGCAACCCGTGGCTTTCACGCTGGCGTTGGCCTTGCCGCGGGCCGATGAGGTGTTCCTCGCCGGTCTGGCCCAGGGCTTGTTCGACCTGGCCGACCGGCACGGCATCGAGCTGGTCGGCGGTGACACCACGGCGGGACCCTTGAACCTGTGCATCACCGTTTTTGGCGAGGTGCCGCCCGGCCAGGCGCTGCGACGCGACGGTGCGCGCCCCGGCGATGCGCTGTGGGTCAGCCATGCCATTGGCGGCGGCCTTGGCGATGCGCGGCTGGCGCTCGAGGTGTTCCGCGGCCAGCTCAGCCTCGGGGCGGACGATTTCGACGCCGCGCGTCAAGCGATGGAGATGCCGCAACCACGGGTCGCTCTCGGTATGGGCCTGCGCGGCCTGGCCAGCGCAGCGATCGACCTCAGCGACGGCCTGGTCGGCGACCTGGGCCAGGTGTTGCGCCGCTCTGGCGTTGGCGCAGCGATCGAGGTCGAGACCTTGCCGATCAGTCCGGTGCTTGCGCGTCAACCGCGTGCGCTGCAACTCGACTTTGCGCTGGCCGGCGGCGACGACTACGAGCTGCTGTTCACTGCGCCGCCTGCGGCCGAGCCGCAGGTGCTGGCCGCAGGCGCAGCAGCCGGCGTGGCAGTGCGCCGGATCGGCAGCATCGAGGCCACGCCTGGCCTGCGCTTGCTCGATGCGCAAGGCCGCGGGCTGGCGCTGGCGCCGCGCGGCTTTGACCACTTCAAGGGCTGACCGTGGAACTGGCTCGCAGTCTCGATGCCTCGAAGCCCCCTCGACGCGCCAGCGCGCGCTTCATGTTCGGTCATCCGGCGCGCTGGATCGCGCTGGGCTTTGGCAGTGGGCTGTCGCCGCGCGCGCCTGGCACCGTGGGCACGCTGTGGGCCTGGCTCTCGTTCTTGGTGGCCGAGGCCTGGCTCGGTGCATTGCCCTGGGGCTGGCTGATCGCGGGCTCGCTGCTGCTGGGCTGGTGGGCCTGCACCCGTTGTGCTCAGCACCTGGGCCAGGCTGACCCCGGGGCGATCGTCTGGGACGAAATCGTGGCCTTCTGGCTCGTGCTGTGGCTGGTGATGCCGG
This sequence comes from Bordetella parapertussis, assembly GCA_943328885.2. Lineage (GTDB taxonomy): Bacteria > Pseudomonadota > Gammaproteobacteria > Burkholderiales > Burkholderiaceae_C > Pseudaquabacterium > Pseudaquabacterium parapertussis_A. The sequence continues at coordinate 13,044 of CALQBT020000004.1, forward strand.
CCGGGTTCTGGGGCCAGTTGGCGGCTTTTGCGCTGTTTCGCTTCTTCGATGCCGCCAAGCCCGGTCCGGTGGGATGGGCCGACCGGCGCTTCAAGCTGCGGCCGGGTCAGACCATAGGCTGGCGCCAGGGATGGGGCATCCTGTTCGACGACTTGGTCGCCGCCTGGTGCACCTTGCTGGTGATCGCGCTCTGGCGCAGGTGGATCGGATGACAGTGGCCGAGCGGGTCGCGGCGCTGGCCGACGCTTTGCGTGCCCGAGGCCTGCGCATGGCGACCGCCGAGAGTTGCACGGGCGGCCTGATCGCTGGCGCCTGCACCGAGTTGTCGGGTTCCAGCGACTGGTTCGAGCGCGGTTTCGTCACCTACAGCAACGACGCCAAGACCGAGATGCTGGGCGTCGACGCTGCGTTGATCGCTGCCGAGGGCGCCGTCAGCGAATCGGTGGCGCGGTCGATGGCGGTTGGCGCGTTGACGCGCTCGCGAGCCGATCTGGCGGTGTCGGTGACCGGCGTGGCCGGGCCGGGCGGCGGCAGCGCGGCCAAGCCGGTGGGCACGGTCTGGCTGGCCTGGGCTTGGCGTGCGGCCAACGGCGAGGTCAGGGCCGACGCGCTGCTGCAGCGCTTTGCCGGCGACCGGGCCGCAGTGCGTCAAGCGACCGTGGTTTGCGCGTTGCAAGGACTGCTCGACCGCCTGGCGCGAGCCGCGGCATGAACTTGTTGCTGGCCGGTGAGCTTGACGCTGCCGAGCGCGCTGACTGGGTCGCCGCGCTGCGTCTGGCCTTGCCGGACCACCGGCTGTGCCTGGCGCGCGGCGAGGTGGCCGATGCCAGCATCGGCGCGGCGATCGTCGCCAACCCGGCGCCGGGCAGCCTGGCCGGCCTGTCGGGTCTGCGCCTGATCCAGTCCTTGTGGGCTGGGGTCGACCGGCTGTTGACCGACCCGACCCTGCCGGCTGAAGTGCCTCTGGCACGCATGGTTGACCCGGCGATGAATTCGGCGATGGCCGAGACCGCGTTGTGGGCCGCGTTGGCGCTGCAGCGCGGATTTTTCGAATACGCCCGGCACCAGCAAGCCTCGCGCTGGCAGCCGCACGGCCAGCGCCGTGCCGACGAGTCGCCGGCGCTGGTGCTGGGTTGTGGCGAGATGGGCCGCGCCGTGGCGGGTCGGCTGCTGCAGCAAGGCTATCCGGTCAGTGCCTGGCGGCGTGGAGCGGCCGCTGCGGCCGAAGCCGTGCCGGCGGGTGTTCGGGTGCTGAGCGGCGCACCGGCGCTGTTTGACGCACTGGCGCAAGCGCAGATTCTGATCAACCTGCTGCCGCTGACGCCTGACACCCGAGGGTTGATCGACGCCCGCATGCTCGCAGCGTTGCCACGCGGCGCCGGCTTGGTGAACCTGGCGCGGGGTGCTCACCTGGTCGAAGCCGACCTGCTGGCGGCGCTGGCCAGCGGCCAGATCGGTCATGCGGTGCTCGACGTGTTCCAGGTCGAGCCGCTGCCTGCCGGTCATGCGTTCTGGCTGCACCCGCAGGTGACCGTGCTGCCGCACGCCGCTGCGATGACCGACGTGCGCAGCGCTGCGGCGGTGGTGGCGGGCAACCTCGAGGCGCTGGCCGCTGGCCTGCCTTTGCGGCATCTGGTGGCACGCGACACGGGTTACTGAAAACCCGTCAGCGACCTCGCGCTAGCGCGGCTCCAGCGCTTCGAGCGCCAGTCCGGCGCTTGCCGGTTTGCCACGCGGCGCCGGCGTGACGGCCTGCACCAGCTGCAGCGCCAGGCGGGTCAGGGCCTGCCAGGGCTCAAGCGGCCACAGCGGGTGCTTCAAGCCCTTGATCACGCCGTCGCAGATGCTGGCGGCTTGCACCAGATGGTTCAATTGCTCGACGCTCAGCAGCGGCAGCACGCGTTCGAAGAGCCGCTCCTTCTGGCCCCAGACCCGGTGCTCGCGCAGCGCCATCGGCAGCGGCCGACCCTGGGCCAGTGCGTCCTTGACGCGCTTGAGATTGCGGATGTCCTCGGCCAGGCTCCAGTGGACCAGCACCGGGGCCTCGCCCTCTGCACGCAGCCCGTCAAGCATGCGCAGCACGCGCGTGGTCTGGCCCGCCAGCACCGCCTCGCCGAGCTTGAAGACATCGTAGCGCGCGACGTTGAGCACCGCGGCCTCGACTTGCTCGAACCGCAGTTCGCCGGCCGGGTAGAGCAGCGCGATCTTCTGCAGCTCCTGGTGCGCGGCGAGCAAGTTGCCTTCGACCCGGTCGGCGAAAAAGGCCAGGGTCTGCTGGCCTGGTTCACCTTCGACAACGCGCTGGCCTTGGCCCGCCAGCCGCTGGGCGATCCAGGCGGGCAGCGCGCGGCGCTCCACTGGTTCGACCTTGATCGTGACACCGGCCTGGTCGAGCGCGCCGAACCAGGCCGCCTGTTGCTGCTGGCGGTCAAGCCGGGGCAGGTGGACCAGCGTGACCACATCGTCAGCCAGGTGTCGGCAGTAGCGCTGCAAGGCTTCTGACCCGTCCTTGCCCGGCTTGCCGTTCGGGATCCGGAGCTCGATCAGCTGGCGCTCGCCGAACAGGCTCATCGCCTGCGCCGCGCCGGCCAATCCCGACCAATCGAAATGCGCGCCGCTGACGGTGAAGACCTGGCGCTCGCTGTGGCCAGCCGCGCGCGCAGCGGCTCGGACCAAGTCGCCCGCTTCCTGGGCCAGCAGTGGCTCATCGCCGTGGATCGTGTAGATCCGCTGCAGGCCTCGGGCCAGATGCGTGCCGAGCTGGTCAGCGCGCAGTTGCATGGCTCGCTCGGTCTGCCGGTGCGCGGGCCGCGATGCCATCGATCCGGGACAATCGGCGCAGCACTTGCTGAACGATGTCGGCCTGCATCGCTGCGTAGATCTCGGCCTCTTCCTGCGCCTTGGCCAGCGCGAAGCTCTCGCTGTAACTCAGGTCGCGCGACAGCAGCAGTTCGGTGTCGGGGATCAACTCACGTCCGCCAGGCGTGCTGAGGCGGAACTCGACCCTCAGCCGCAGTTGCAGTTCGCGCACCTGGCCTGCCGCAGTGGATGCGACAACGGTCTTCTCGCGCCGTTCGGTCAGCAGTTGCAGCACGGCCTCGGCCTGCGCCGGGGTGGCAACGATCAACTCGCCGAGCTGCGCGCGCAGCTCCGCGCCCAGCGCCGAGCGGGCGGCGAAACCGGTCATCGCAATGCGCGAGAAGGGTAGCGGCGGCGCTCGGCGCAACTCGAAGCCGCAGCCGCCTAGCCCGACCAGAGCCGCAAGTGCGCCGAGCCAGCGGCGGCGCATGGGAACGCGCGGGTCGCTCGGCATGCGATCGATCAGACCACCACGTTGACCAGCCGACCCGGCACCACGATCACCTTCTTGGCCGGTTTCCCGTCAGAGAATTTGGCAAACTCGGGTGAGGCCAGCGCGGCGGCCTCGATCGAAGCCCGGTCGGCGCTCGCTGCCACCTGGATCGAACCGCGCATCTTGCCGCTGATCTGTAGCACCAATTCGATTTCGTCACGCACCAGCGCGGCTTCGATCACCTCTGGCCAGGGCGCATCAAGCAGGTCACCGAGCTCTCGGGCATATCCCAGCGCCGACCACAGCTGGTGGGTGATGTGCGGGCAGGCCGGGTACAGGCCGCGCAGCAGCACCGAGAAGCCTTCGCGCAGCACAGCACCATCGCCAGCGCTGCCGTCGCCGTGGAAGGCCTCGAGCGCGTTGAGCAGCTTCATCGAGCCCGACACCACCGTGTTGTACTGCATGCGTTCGTAGTCGTAGCTCACCTGGCGCAGCACCTGGTAGACCTCGCGACGCAGCGACTTGGCGTCGGGCCGCAGTTCGGCGGGAACCGCAACCGCCGACCGCAGCAACTCGGCGTTCCTGGCACCGAAACCCCAGACCCGCCTCAAGAAGCGATGCGCGCCCTCGACGCCGGCGTCGTTCCACTCCAGCGTCTGCTCGGGTGGGGAGGCGAACATCACGAACAGCCGGGCGGTGTCGGCGCCGTACTGGTCGATCAAGGCCTGAGGGTCGACACCATTGTTCTTGGACTTGGACATCGTGCCCACGCCCTCGTAGTCCACCATCGAGCCATCACTCTTGAGCTTGGCGCCGATGACCTTGCCAGCCTCGTCGCGTACATCGACCACGTCTTGCGGCCAGAAATAGTCGATGCCGCCGGTCGGGCCGCGCCGGCTGTAGATGTGGTTGAGCACCATGCCCTGCGTCAGCAGCTTGGTGAAGGGTTCGCTGACGTCGACCAGGCCCAGATCGCGCATCACCTTGGTCCAGAATCGGGCGTAGAGCAGATGCAGGATCGCGTGCTCGATGCCTCCGATGTACTGATCGACCCCAGGCCCGCCAGCCGCAGAGCCTGCACCGGGCATCCAGTAGCGGGTGCCTTCGGCCACCATCTGTCCGGCCTTGGTCGGATCGCAATAACGCATGAAGTACCACGAGCTGTCGACGAAGGTGTCCATCGTGTCGGTCTCGCGCCGCGCCGGCTTGCCGCAGCTGGGGCAGGCGACATGGAGAAAATCGACGCGTTTGTTCAGCGGGTTGCCGCTGCCATCGGGGATGCAATCCTCGGGCAGCACGACCGGCAGGTCCCGCGCGGGTACCGGCACCACACCGCAGTCATCACAGTGGATGATCGGGATCGGCGTGCCCCAATAGCGCTGGCGGCTGACGCCCCAGTCGCGCAGCCGCCAGGTGGTCTTTTTCTGACCCAGACTCGCGCCGTTGTGCATCTTCGCGGCGAGCAGTTCTGCGACCTGCGCCACCGCAGGCTTGAAGGCCAAGCCGTCCAGGAATTCGAAACCGGGACCCGAATTGACGCATTGCCCACGCTGCTTGTCGGCATAAGAGTCGGCCCAGGCCTCGGTCGAGAAAGCTTGGCCCTCGACCGCCACCACCTGCCGGATCGTCAGGCCGTACTTCTTGGCGAAGGCGAAGTCGCGCTCGTCGTGCGCCGGCACGCCCATCACCGCGCCGTCGCCGTAGCCCATCAGCACGTAGTTGCCGACCCAGACCTCGACCGCTTCGCCGGTCAGCGGGTGGGTCACAGCAAGTCCGGTACGCACACCCTTTTTTTCCTGCGTGGCGAGTTCGGCCTCGGTGCTGCCACCGGACTGGCATTCAGCGATGAAGGCGGCCACCGCCGGGCTGGCGGCTGCTGCGTGCAGCGCCAACGGATGCTCGGGCGCAACCGCACAAAAGGTCACGCCCATGATCGTGTCAGCCCGGGTCGTGAAAACCCACAGCCGACCGTCGCCGATCAACCCACCGCGGTCATCCTTGATCTGGTGTGGGAAGGCGAAGCGCACGCCCTCGCTCTTGCCGATCCAGTTTTCCTGCATCAACCGAACCCGCTCGGGCCAGCCGGCCAGGTAATGGGGGTCGGCGGGGTTGTTCACCGCCGACAACAGCTCGTCGGCGTACTGTGTGATGTTGAGGTAGTAGCCCGGGATCTCGCGCTTTTCCACCAGCGCACCCGAGCGCCAGCCGCGGCCGTCGATCACCTGCTCGTTGGCCAGCACGGTCTTGTCGACCGGGTCCCAGTTGACGACCTGGGTGCGGCGTTCGGCGATGCCCTTTTCCAGCATCTTTAGGAACAGCCATTGATTCCATCGGTAATACGCCGGCGTACAAGTCGCGATCTCGCGTGACCAGTCGATCGCCAGACCCATTGCCTGCATCTGGGCCTTCATGTGGGCGATGTTGTCGTAGGTCCACTTGGCCGGCGGCACGCCGTTTTTCATCGCTGCGTTCTCGGCCGGCAGGCCGAAGGCATCCCATCCCATGGGCATCAGGACGTTGAAGCCCTTCATGCGCAGCTGGCGGGCGAGCATGTCGTTGATCGTGTAGTTGCGCACATGGCCCATGTGCAGCTTGCCGCTGGGATAAGGCAGCATCGAGCAGGCGTAGAACTTCGGCCGGGTCGGGTCTTCGGTGACGCGGTAGGCATCGTGGCCGTTCCACAGCGGCTGCGCCCAGTGGGCGTGCGCTGCGGCTTCGAGCTCGGCGGGGGCGTATTTCTCGTTCATGCCGCCGATTGTAGGAGGGGGTTGCCCGCTACCTGGGCCTGTCTGTGGGCGCTTGGGCAGCCGTTTCGGTGACGAAGCCGATGCGTGACAGCCCGCCTGCCTGTACCCATCCGATCAGCTCGGCGATGCGGCCGTAGGGCACGCTCTTGTCCGCGCGCAGTTGCAACTCGGTGGCCGGGTTGCGTTGGGCGGTTTCGCGCACTCTTGCTGCCAGCGCCGCGTCGGCCAGCGGCTCATCGGCCCAGAACAACTGGCCCTGCGCGTCCACCGACACCGTGACGAACTGCGGCGCGCTGCCCGCCTGCGCACCGGCGGTCCTGGGCAGGTCCAGCCGCAGGCTGCTGCTCATCAAGGGCGCGGTGATGATGAAGATCACCAGCAGCACCAGCATCACATCGATCAGCGGCGTCATGTTGATGTCACTCATCGGTAGCGAGCGGCCCGATCTCTGCAGCCTGCCAAAGGACATGGTTCAGGCCTCCGTGATCGGCTCAGCAGTCAGCGTCATCTCGCGCAGATCGTGGGCGAAACCCTCGAGCTCGGCCTCGCAGGCCGCGACCCATTTGCCGAACAGGTTGTAGGCCAGCACCGCGGGGATCGCGACCGCCAGCCCGGCAGCGGTCATGATCAGCGTCTCGCCGACCGGTCCGGCCACCTTGTCGATGGTGATCGTGCCGGCTGCCGAAATACTCAGCAGGGCATGGTAGATGCCCCAGACCGTTCCGAACAGGCCGATGAACGGCGAGGTGCTGCCGATCGAGGCCAGCAGCACCTGGCCAAACTGCAGATGCGCCAGGCTTTGGTGCAGCGCATCGCGCAGACGCCGGGTCAGTTGCGAGGTGCGGGTGGCGCGGCTGGCCAGCGTGCCTGCAGCGTCGACCGCGATGCTGGCTTGCAGCAGTGGCAGCAGCACCTGCTCCCGGTCGAGCGCGACCAGCCTGGTTCTGCCAGCGGCCAGCGTGTCGGCAGCCCAGA
>CALQBT020000005.1 GCA_943328885.2 Bordetella parapertussis
CGGCGTGCCCTGGGCTAGCAACTCGCCCTGGTTCAACACCACCAGGCGCTGGCAGATGCCCATCACCAGCTTCATCTTGTGCTCGACCAGCACGACGGTGCGTTCAGCCGCCAGCGCGGTGATCAAGTCCATCATCACGCCGGTCTCCTCGGGCGACATGCCGGCGGTGGGCTCGTCCATCAACAGCAAGCGCGGCTGCGAGGCCAGCGCCATCGCGATCTCGAGTGCGCGCTGCTGGCCATGCGCCAGCTCGCCGGCGTTGCGGTGGCGCAGGTCGGCCAGCCCGACCCGCCGCAGCAGCGCTTCGGCTTGTTCGGCCACCTCGTACAGCGCAGCACGCGGTTTGAACAGTTCGAAGCGCGACTGGCGCATCTGCGTGGCCACCCGCACGTTCTCGAACGCGCTGAGCTGCTTGAACAAGTTGGTGATCTGGAAGCTCTTGGCGATGCCAATGCGGGCGAACTGATGCTGCGCCAGCCCGGTGATGTCGCGGCCCTCGAACACCACCTTGCCGCTGCTGGGCGCCAACGCGCCGCTGATGAGGTTGAAGAAAGTGGATTTGCCGGCGCCATTGGGGCCGATGATCGCGCTGAGCTGGCCGGCCGGGAAGGCCACGCTGACGTTTTCCAGTGCAACGAATGCGCCAAAGCGCTTGCCCAGGCCGGTGACTTCGAGCACCGGGTCCGCACTCATCGTTTGTCCCCGGGTGCCGCGCTGCCGCGCGCCGCCGCGCGCGCCAGCCAGTGCATCGTCGAACCCCAGAGCCCGCGCGGGAAAAACAGTACGAAGACCATGAACACCGCGCCGACCGCGGCCATCCAGTAGGGCGTCAGGTGCGTCACCACATCCTCCAGGTAGAGGAAGGCGATCGCGCCGACGAAGGGGCCGAAGAAAGTCCCCATGCCGCCGAGCAGGCACATCATCACCGCCTGGCCTGACTGCAGGTAATGCAGCGAGTCGATCGGCACGATGGACAGGTGCAGCGCTCTCAACGTGCCGGCCAGGCCGCACAGCGTGGCCGACAGCACGAAGGCCAGCAGCTTGGTGCGCGCCACATCAAAGCCGCAGGCCGCGGCGCGCTGCTCGTTCTCGCGCACGGTCTCGATCACCGCGCCGAAAGGCGATGCGAGCACCCGCGAGACGAACCACAGCGCCGCGGCGACGAAGATCCAGATGAAGTAGTACTTGGTCACCGGGTTGATCAGGTCGATCTTCAGGCCCAGGATCTGGATCGCCTCGACCGTGACGCCGCGAAGACCGTTCTCGCCACCCGTCCAGCGCTCGGCCTTGTAGAAGGCGTAGTAGACGATCTGGCCCAGCGCGAGCGTGACCATCGAGAAGTAGATGCCCTTGGTGCGGATCGCCAGCGCGCCGATGACCAGACCGGCCAGCGCCGAAGCAGCGACGCCGGCCGGGATGGCCGCCCACCAGGACCAGCCGGCGTGCACGATCACCATGCCCGCGACATAGCTGCCGATGCCCAGGAAGGCCGCGTGGCCAAAGGACAGCAGCCCGGTGTAGCCGAACAACAGGTTGAAGCCCACCGCGTACAAGCCGAAGATCAGCACGTTGACCGCCAGCGCCTGGTAAGGCATCAGCAGCGGGAACAGCAGCAAGAACACCAACACCGCGGCGACGCGGTGGCGGGTGGTGAAGGCTAGGAGGGATTGAAGTGTCATGCCTTGTCCATCAACCCATCAGTCCCGCTTTGCCGAACAAGCCCTGCGGCCGCACCAGCAGCACCAGCGCCATCAGCACGAAGATCGACAGCTCAGCGTAGGCCGGCGCGAACAGCGAGGTGATCGAGAACACCACGCCCACCAGCAGCCCCGCCACGACGGCGCCGGGCAGCGAACCCATGCCGCCGACGACCGTCACGACAAAGGACTCGGCCAGGATCGTGATGCCCATCTCGGGGTTGACGGCTCGCGTGGGCGCGGCCAGCGCGCCCGACAGCCCGGCGATCGCCGTGCCGATGCCGAACACCAGCCACCAGACTTTCGACACGTCGATGCCCAGCACGCGGACGATCTCGGGGTCGCGCGCGCCGGCGCGGATGATCAGGCCGTAGCGCGTCTTCTCGATGAACAACCACAGCAGGCCGATCACCAGCGCCGCGGCCCCGATCAGGAACAAGCGGTAGGTCGGGAAGAAGCCGAAGCCCAGGTTGGTGGCCCCGCGCAGCGCGGCCGGCGTGCTCGACGGCAGGCCTTCGATGCCAAAGAAGAAGCGCGTCGCGTCGGTCAGCACATAGCCCAGGCCGAAGGTCAGCAGCAGCGGGTAGTCGATGCCTCGGCCATAGAGCGGTCGCACCAGCCAGCGCTCGACCCCCAGGCCCAGCGTGCCCACGACCAGCGGCACCAGCGCCAGGCTGAACCAGAAGTTGCCAGTCAGCTGCAAAAAATAGACGCCGAGGAAGGCGCCGACCATGAAGAACGCGCCATGCGCGAAGTTCACGACCGTCAACATGCCGAAGATCAGCGACAGCCCGATCGCCAGCAGCGCGTAGACCGCGCCCAGCGCGATGCCGGTGACGAGTTGCAGCGCCAGCAGTTGGGGGGTGATGCCTTCCATGAAGCCTTGCATCAACCCGCCCATCAGGTGCTGATCTTGTGGCCGAGCTCGTCGCAGGTCCTGAGGTTCTTCTCGTCGGCGCCCTCGATCGCCAGCACCTTGAAGACGTCGTACTTGTCCTTCATCGCGGTCGATTTGGACTCGACGATCACCACCGACTGCACCGACTGGTGGTCGCACTTGCGGTAGCTCTGCTCGCCCTTGTACCAGTTGTACTTGAGCTGGCGCAGCGCGATCGCGACCCGGGTCGAATCGACCGCGTCGGCGTTCTTGACCGCTTGCAGCACGCTCTTGATGCCGGCGTAGCCGAGCGCGCCGTAGTCGCTGGGCACTGCGCCGCCGTAAGCCTTGCGGAAGGCGTCGTTGAAGGCCTTGGCGGCGGGGATCTTGTCTTCCATGCCCCAGTAGTAGCTGGTGCCACCGATGATGCCGTCGAAGGCCTCGGGCCCACCTGCCTGACGCGAGGTGTAGAGCAGCACCGGCGTGATCACCTTGGTGTGCTGCTTTAGCCCGAAGTCGGTGACTTGCTTGGCCGAGTTCACCAAGTCGCGGCCGAAGTTGCACAGCACCAGCACGTCGGGCTTGAGCGACTGGATCCGCGGCAGGAAGGCTGAGTAGTCCGCAGCGCCCAGCGGGTGCCGGATGTCGGCCAGCGTCTGCATGCCCATGGGTTGGCCAGCGCGCTGGAAGCCGCGCACCATCTCATGGCCGTAGGCGTAGTCGGCGGTCAGGTAGACCACTTTTTTGCCGAACTTCGGGAACGCATAACGCGCCACTGCACCGGCCGTCAGGTGAGGGTTCAGTGCTTCATGGAAAGTGAACAGGCTCCAGTCTTTGGCCTCGTTGATCGCGTCCGACTGGCTGATCGAGTTGAACAACACCTTGCGGTCGCGGCAGACCGCGTTGATCGACAGCTGGGTCGCTGCCGACAGCGACCCGACGACGAAGTCGACCTTGTCTTTCTCGATCAGTTCGAGCGTGCGGGTCGCGGCTTCGCCGGGGTTCAACTTGTCGTCGCGCACCAGCAGTTCGCACAAGCGGCCTTTGTAGCCGCCTGCGGCGTTGAATTCCTTGACCGCGAGTTCAGCGGCACGGACCTGGTCCTGCGCCTCGGCCGAGAACGCACCGGTCAGCGGCACCGGGAAGCCGATCTTGATCGGCCCGGCCTGCGCAAGAGCGCCGGAGAACAGCAGCGGGCTGGCGGCAACGGCGCTGCCGGCCCCCAGCGTCTGGAGCAGCCGGCGGCGGTTGGGGAGGGACTGGGTCATTTGCGTTCTCCTGGTGACGGTTCGGTTGGGACTTGGCGGCTCGGGGGCGTGAAAAACGAAACAGTTGGCTGCGACATCAGGCGGCGACGCCGACTCTTGCTGCCAGCGACAGGTCGATCGCGGTCTCGCGCAGCACACCCAGCGCATCGCGGTCGGTCATGGGCTGCGCGCCTGGGGGGCAGGTGGTGTCGCCGGGCTGAGCCGCGCGGGACTGAAGATAGGCGCCGAGCCGGCGGCCGCGCTCGACCACTGCGCTGCCGGGGCCGAGCCGCGAGGCCTCGAAGCTGCGCAGCGCGGCCGCTGTCGCGCCATGCTGGGCGATCGCTCTGGCCAGCGCCAGCGCGTCCTCGCCGGCCTTGGTCACACCCATGCCCACATGGGGTCGGGCGACGAACGCGGCGTCGCCCATCAGCGCGACCCGGCCAAAGGCCAGCCGGTCCGAGCTCAGGTCGAAGATGGGTTGCAGAAACGGCTGTTCGGTCTGGTCGACCACCTCGGCCCACTGCGGCGCCAGCAGCCGGTGGGCGGCGTCGCGCATGCGTTCGATCTCCCGCGGATGGACGCGCTGCGGCGGGATGCCGCCAGCGTGGTGGACACCGTCGCCATCGGTCATCAGCCGGCGCAACTCGATCGCCTCATCGGCAGGTCGGTACCAAACAAAGTTGTAGCGGCGTTGCCCCGGCCGGGTGCTGTTGGCGGCGCCGGCGACCGGGTAGCCGATCATCTGTTCGCCGGGCGGCAGCCCGAAGCCGAAGTGGCCGAACAAGGTCTCGCGCGTGTGCGTCGAGAGCCTGGCCTCGTCGCAGACGCCGCGCCAGGCGAGGTAGCCGGCGTAGCAGGGCTGGACCTCGGGTGCCAGCGCCGCGCGGACGGTCGAACGGATGCCGTCCGATGCCACCAGCAGGTCGGCCTCGAAATGCTCGCCACCGGCGCAGATCACGCGCACGCCGTCGGCGTCCTGCTCGATGGCGCTCACGCAGTGGCCGCGCAGACAGCGCTCGGCCGGCAGCGCATCCAGCAGCAGCGAGTACAGCCGGCTCCAGGAGGTCAGCACCTGCGGGCAGTCCAGCCTGGCCTGCACCTGGCCCAAGGCGTCCAGCGCCACCCGCTGCGCGACGGCAACACCTAGCGTGTCGTCGACCACCGCGCCGGCGGCGCGCAGCGCGTCCACCAGCGGTCTGTGGGTGACGATGCCGGCGCCGCGACCGTCTAGCGAGCCGGGGGCTTTTTCAAGCAAGGTCAGTTCGTGCCCGGCGCGCAGCAGCACGTTGGCAGCGAGCAGGCCGCCCAGCGAGCCACCGACGACGAGGATGCGCGCCATCGATTCAGGCCGCTGCCAGGCCTGAAGACTCGGCCGCGGGGTAGTTGAGCTCGACCACGATGCCGTTGGGGTCGTCGACAAAGACCTGGTGCAGGCCGAGGCCGGGCACCCGGCGTTCTGTGCAAGGCGTGCCGAGCCGCGCCAGCGTCTGGCGCATCGCCGCCAGGCCGGTGGCGAAGAAGGCGACATGGTCGACCGCGCCACTGCCGTGCAGCTTGGTGTTGTCGCGCTCGCCCAGGTAAGCGTTCAAGCCGGTCGGGTCGTCGCGAGCGATGCCGATGATGTGGACCACGGCGTTGGCCCAGACGGTCGTGTCGCCGGCGTACAGCCACAGGCCTGGAAAAGGAAAGTCAGGCCTTGGGCCGACCACCAGACCCAGCAGGTCGGCGTAGAAGCGCCGGCAGGCTTCGAGGTCATAGGTGCGAATCGAGTAGTGGTTCAAGCTCAGTGACATGGTGTCTCTCTTGGGTTCAGGCGGCTTGGGCGTTGCGCTCGGACAAGCGTTCGGCCAACAGCTCGCCAGCCTGGTGGAGATAGCCTCGCACCCGGTCTCGGATGAAGGCATCGGTCATCAGCGGATCGTCTTGACCGCGAAAGCGCTGGCCATAACACAGTGGCAGGATGCCCAGGTGGTAGACCAGTCCGCCGTGCAGGCCCATCAGCAGGCCTTCCTCGCGGGCCGAGGCCGGGCGGCGCGAATGCAGGCCATGGCAGCGTCGGGCTTCGCGCAACAGGCGCGGAAACAGACGCTCGCGCAGCAGGTGGAAATAGCGCTGCGGGATCAGCCCGTCGTTCATCCCAGAATGCATCAGGATGCGCAGCCATTCGGGCGTCAGGATCGCGGTCAGGTACTCGCGGTAGAACTTGCACAGCTTGTCTTCTGCGGGTGATGCGCCATCGAGCAAGACCTCCCAGCGCGGGTCCCAGCGGCCCTCGAATACCGTGGCGTAGACGCGGTCGATCAGCGCTTGCTTGGTCGGGAAGTAGTGGTAGAGCAGCGCATGGGTGACACCGATTTCGGCCGCGAGTTCGCGGGTCTGGGCACCGAAGCCGCGGCGCGAGAAGAAGTTCACCGCACCGGCCAGGATCTGTTGCTCGCGCTCGGCTGCCGTCAGCCTGCGACGCGCAGCGCTGGCCGGCCGAGCAAGGACGGGGCTAGGCTGACGGCCTGGCGGAGGACTTGGGGTTTTTGCGGTATTGACCATTTGCTCAACGGTGAGAGCATTGTCGAATGCCGGTTCTACAAGCACCAATCCCGACAAACCCGCAGGCCGTCTCGGCCGGCATCACCCACAAGGAGTCGCGATGAAGGCGCCCCCGTTCGACTATCTGCGCGCGAGCTCGCTGCCCCAGGTCTTCGAGCTGCTAACAAAGCACGGCAGCGATGCACGCGTGCTGGCCGGCGGCCAGACCCTGGTGGCCACGCTCAACATGCGCTTGTCCGAGCCGGCCTTGTTGGTCGATATCACCGCGCTCGAGGCCTTGCGTGGCATCACTTTGGCCGATGGGCTGCTGCGCATTGGTGCGCTCGTCACCCATGCCGAGATCGAGGCGTCGGTGCTGGTCGCGCGCCATGCCCCGCTGCTGGCCCAGGCCGCGCCGCACATCGCCCACCGCGCGATCCGCAACCTTGGCACCTTCGGCGGTTCGCTCGCCTATGCTGACCCGGCCGCAGAATGGCCGAGCTGCGTGCGCGCGCTGGACGCCACCCTGGTGCTGACCAGCGCCCGGGGTGAGCGTCGGGTCGTCGCAGCGGATTTTTTCCAAGGTCTGTACACCACCGCGCTGCAGCCGGACGAGTTGCTGTTGGCCTGCGAGATCCCGCTGTTGGCGGCTGACGAGCATCAGTGTTTCGACGAACTGGCGCGGCGCCACGGCGACTACGCGATCACCGGCCTGGCTGCGCGCACGCTGCGCCGCGGTGGCCGACTGCATGGCGTGCGGCTGGCTTTCCTGGGACTCGAAGACCGGCCGGTGCGAGCGCCTCGCACCGAAGCCTTGCTCGACGGCCGGTGGCCTGACGAGGCCTTGCTCGCGCAGGCCAACGAGGTCTTGCGGTCGGAGCTGCGACCGGTGGCCGACCTGACCCACAGCGCCGAGACCAAGCGCCACCTTGCCGCCGTGCTGTGCCAGCGCGCGCTGCGCCGGCTGGCGGCCTGATCGCAGCCTGACCCCAAGCCTTACGAGGACCCGTCATGAACACCGCATTGCCCCTGCAGCGCATCAGCGTCACCGTTAACGGCAGCGTGATGGCGCGCAACGTCGAGCCGCGACGCCACCTGGTCGACTTTCTGCGCGAGGACTGCGGCCTGACCGGCTCGCACCTGGGCTGCGAGCACGGTGTCTGTGGCGCCTGCACCGTCAGGCTGGACGGGCGCATCGTGCGCGGCTGCCTGGTGCTGGCGGTGCAGGCCGATGGCCGCAGCGTCGAGACCGCCGAGACGCCCGAGCCGTCGTCGCGGCTGCGCGCGCTGCAGGACGCGTTCATCGCCCGCAACGCGCTGCAGTGCGGCTACTGCACCTCGGGCATGTTGATGGCCGCGCTCGAACTCGTCGAGCAGCGCCCTGACGCCGACCGCGAGGCGGTGCGGCGGTGGATCAGCGGCAACTACTGTCGCTGCACCGGCTACCACGCGATCGTCGACGCGGTCTGCGATGTGCTCGCGGCTGAACTTGACAAGAACCGCGCCGGTCGACTGCCCGCCACCGAGGTGACGGCATGAACCGCCCGCGCGACAACCCATTCTTGAACGATGCCGCGCTGCCGGCGGTCACCGACGACCCGCGCCACATCGGTGTCTCGATCCCGCGCGAGGGCGCGCGCCGGCTGGTGCAGGGCCGGGGCCGCTATGTCGACGACATCGTGTTGCCGCGCATGCTGCACTTGGTGTTCTGGCGCTCGCAGGTGGCGCATTGCCGCATCACCCGGATCGACGCCAGCGCGGTGCGCGGCATGCCCGGCGTGGCGGGTGTGTTCGACGGCCACGACCTGGCGCGGGTCTGCAAGCCCTGGGTGGCGACACTGGCGCACCTGGTGGGCATCAAGAGCGCGCCGCAATACCCGCTGGCGATAGACCGCGCCTGCTGGCAAGGTGAGCCAGTGGTGGCGATCGCCGCCGAGACCCGTGCCCAGGCCGAGGACGCGCTGCAGCGGCTGCAGGTCGATTGGGAAGAGCTGCCCGCGGTGCTGACCACCGAGACTGCGTTGGATCCAACCACCCCGCTGATCCACCCCGAGCTCGGTGACAACCTGTGCTTCGAGCGCCAGCTCGACACCGGCGGCGTTGACGCTGCTTTTGCCCGTGCCGACGCGGTGTTTGAAGAGACTTATGTCTTCGGCCGCCACACCGGCGTGACGCTGGAGCCCAGATGCCAGATCGCCGACTGGACGCCGGGGCGGAGTGCGCGCGACGGCCGGCTCACTGTCCACCACTCGTTCCAGGCCCCGCACATGATGCAGGATCTGTACTGTCGCCAGTTCGAGCTGCAGGAAGACCAGGTGCGGGTGGTCTGCGCAGACGTCGGTGGCTCGTTTGGCATCAAGGTCCATGCCTACCCGGACGACTTCGCGACGGTGGCGGTCAGCATGCTGCTGGGGCGGCCGGTCAAATTCGTCGCCGACCGGCTCGAGAGCTTCGTCTCCGACATCCATGCCCGCGAACACCGCATCAAGGCGCGCATCGCGGCCAAGGCCGACGGCGAGATCCTGGCCTTCGAGATCGACGACCTGACGGGCATCGGCCCGTACTCGGTGTTCCCGCGCACCAGCGGCATCGAGGGCAACCAGGTCGTCAACCTGACCGGTGGCCCCTACACCCACAAGCATTACCGCGCGGCGCTCAAGGTGGTGTTCCAGAACAAGGTGCCGACCTGCCAGTACCGCGGCGTCGGCCATCCGATTGCCTGCGCCGTGACCGAGGCGCTGGTCGACGGCGTGGCGTCGCAACTCGGTCTCGACCCGCTGGCGATGCGTTTGAAGAACGTGACACCCGACCATGCCTATCCTGCAACCGGCGCGTCCGGCATCCGACTCGAGGTGTTGTCGCATGAAGCCTGCTTGGAAAAAGCGCGCCAGCTCTGCGGCTACGAGGCTTTGCGTGCCGACCAGGCCACGATGCGGGCCAAGGGCGTCTACCGCGGCATAGGCATCGCGGTGGTGATCGAGCTGACCAACCCGGGCGCGGCCTTCTACGGCGTGGGCGGCGCACGCATCGCCTCGCAGGACGGCGCGACGCTGCGGCTCGAGCCCAGCGGATCCATCACCGTGCTGTCGAGCGTTGGCGAACAAGGCCAGGGCACTGAAGCGATCTACGGCCAGATCGCTGCCGATGCGGTCGGGGTGGCGATTGGCCGGGTGCGGGTGATCACCGGCGACACCGATGTCACGCCGTACGGCGGCGGCACCTGGGCCTCGCGCGGCGCGGGCATCGGCGGTGAGGCGGTGTTGCAGGCCGGGCTGGCGCTGCGCGAGAACATCCTCAAGACCGCGGCGGTGATCCTGCAGCGAGACGATCCGCAAGGGCTGGCGCTGCGCGACGGTCAGATCATCGACCGCGCAGGCGGCCAGTTCTTGCTGGCGCTGGCAGAACTCGGGCGCATCGCGTACTTCCGCAGCGACACGCTGCCGCGCGATTTCACGCCTGAGCTGATGGTCACGCGTCACTATGCCCAGCGCGACTACCCCTTCATTTTCACCAACGGGGTGCAGGTCTCGCATGTCGAGGTCGACGCCGACACCGGCTTCGTCAAGCTGCTCGGCCACTGGGCGATCGAGGACTGCGGCCGGGTGATCAACCCGATGCTGGTCGACGAGCAGATGCGCGGTGCGATCGTCCAAGGCATCGGCGGCGCGCTGTTCGAGGAATGTCTGTACGACCAGAGCGGCGCGATGTGCAACGGCAGCATGGCCGACTATCTGGTGCCAATGGCCGGCGAGATGCCCGACATCGTGGTCGCGCATGTGCAGACCCCCACGCGCAGTTCGCAGCTCGGCGCCAAGGGCGCGGGCGAGGCCGGCACCGCTGGCGCGCCGGCTGCGGTGATGAATGCGATCAACGATGCCCTCGCGCCCTTCAAGTCCCGCGTCGCATCGCAGCCGATCACGCCGCAGAAGATACTGCGCGCGCTCGGCAAGGTGGCGGGCTGATTCGGCAGGCCGAAGTCGGGTTCCTTCGCCCCGATTGGTCTGCGCCACGTTCTCTTGGCCGCACCGGCGGGTGCTGCGCGCCACCGGTACACCGGTTAAAATCGTAAAAGTTGTGCAAAAATGCGTAAACTTGGCGGATACTAGGCAAAGTCGACAAATCGAACCCCCAAGAAAAGTTGCTTCTATGCTGGCTAGGCAGGTACCAGGTGGACCCCAGCTCTGTTTGCCATCGAACGGGTCATCTCTCGGCATCGTCTGCCGCTGCGTAGTCACAGGAGTGTCTTGTGCTCTTTGATCACTGCGCCGAATGCCGGGGCTGCTGTCATGTCGATACGGGTTATCCCGCACTCGAAATCACACTGACCGCTGTGGAGAAAAAAAAACATGGCAGCCTCTGTATCGAGACCGGCTGTCAAAATCTTGGCGATTCAGGTTGTACCTTGGGCGATGACAAGCCATTCAGCTGCCAGTTGTACCCGCTTTCATTCAATCCGAAAACCAGCAGTTTTTTGTTCGACGTGGCTTGCCCTTTGATGCCCGAATAC
Organism: Bordetella parapertussis; assembly: GCA_943328885.2. Classification (GTDB taxonomy): domain Bacteria; phylum Pseudomonadota; class Gammaproteobacteria; order Burkholderiales; family Burkholderiaceae_C; genus Pseudaquabacterium; species Pseudaquabacterium parapertussis_A. The sequence goes on from CALQBT020000005.1 coordinate 10,855, forward strand.
CAGCGGCAGTTGCAGGATGAGGCGAGCGAAGCGGCGGCGCATTTCGGCCTGATGGCGGCCGAGCTGAAACGATTGGCCCGGGTCGACCCCAGCTTTCTGCGCAAGAATTTCAAAGTCGATGAATACTACTTCGACCTGCACCCACTCAAACTCAAGGCTGGACTGGGAGACAAATTGTCATGAGAATTGATGGAGGCTTGTCATCAGGTTTTTTCGAGCCCGCTGGCGGTGCGCCGGATGAGCAGACAAGCCGGTCGCTGGTCTACCAGAGCTGGACTGCAGAAAACCTTTGTGTCGAGAGCTATCACGAGGCGATCAAGTACTACACCAGTCGCTGGGATGCGCTCTGCCCCTATATCGACGTTACACCGGAAATGTTGGCGGGTGCGCGTAAACCCTTCCTCGTCTATGCGCTGCCGCCAGACGGAAATTTCGGTGTGCCGATCAATGACAACTACGGCTTGGCGAATGTCGCAGCCGAGGCTTTCTGGACCGATCCGTGGCGGGCGCGAAAATTTCGCGAACTCGACAAACTGTTCAGGCATTTCGAGATTTCAGAGCGAGTCGTGGCGGGCAAGGACCTCACGGTCGAATACATTCTGAAAATCGGCGCTGAACACTTCGATGCCTACGACATCCATGCGATGGAAGTCGATGGTTTTGTCGACTACATTCGACGACTCGACGTTCTGATCCTCCAGGTGCATGCCGCCAATGGCGATCTGATCCTCACCGACGTCTCGATGCTGCTGCCAGCGCGCGACCAGGTCTATGGCAGCTTCTGCCAATGGAACCTTGATTACAAGAAGCGTTCGCCGGGCATCTATGCCTGTGTGCTGGCCGCGCGTTGGGCGGCGCGCAATGGCTATAAGTATTACAATCTCGGTCCGGTCGGGGATTATGGTTACAAGTCATTGCTGGTGACAGACTTGGAGCCGATTTATGGCATCGCCATGACCGACTCTGACCACCCGCTGGCGCTCGACCCAAGCTCCCCGCTTCATACCGACTTCAACCCAGCGCAGTGGAACCAGATTCATCGCACGCCAGCCGACTGATGCGGCGGCTTCAGTCGAAAATATGGATGGCGCCGAAGTTGATATCGTAATCCATCATCAATTCCTCGCCTGACTTGATGGCGCGCAGCGTGATCAACTGGCCGTTCTTCTGGTACTGAACGGAAGGGGTTTTTGAATGATTGAGATAAACTGCCATATTCATCGAATTGAGCCCAATCGATGGTATCAGCACAGCGTCGTCGTCGTAGTAGCAGAAAATCTCTATTTCCTTGCGCACGCTGCGCGGCAAGGCTTTGATTTCCTGGTGAGAAAAACTGATCTCATCAAACTTGAGGCGCGATTTCAGCGGATTGATGCCTTTGGCAATGGCGCGGATCGCAAAAACACCGATGCCATGAACTGGTGACACCCCAAGATGGCAGTAAACCTCTTGACTTAAATGCTCTAATATTTTCTGCTTGGCATTGGACATGTGACTGAAACTTTTTTGGTGTCTGGTGAAATGTTAGCGTGCCAACCTCGCGACGCTGCTGAAATGGTTTAAAGCAGCGCGATATTACACCTGTTGCCGGCCGTCTGGCAATGCTGTCTTGAGTTACCGACCGAGGGTTTTCCCGGGCCTGAGCGCTGACTGGCGCAGCATGGCCGGCGCCGCATCGGGTTGTTCTAGCCGACGCCTGCCGGACTGCCGAAGCGCTGCGGCGTGACGACCCGTGCGGTGGGACCAAACGCGATGATGGGCAGCAATTTCCACCGGAAAATCAAATGAAAAAATTATTCACGAATGAATATCTGGTCAAGAAAGAGTTTCTCAGCGCTGCGCTTTGCCAGCGCTGGGAAAAAAAGATCTTAGACAATCTTGATATCTTTGGCTCGGATGTCGAACCGCAATATGGCCAGTTCGCTGCATATTACGGAATGATCGAATCCGGCCTGAATGAAAGCTATTATCGATTTGCCGAGAAACACAACAAATATTTGCGCAAAGAATTTCCCGAGATCAAGGAAATAATCGAGGCTGTGGCCGCTCTGATTTTGGATCTGTCGGGCCTGCCGCCCGGTGCGCTGCCGATCGTGCCACGCGACAAGAAATACTTTTTGATGGCCGGCTTCAACCTGCAGTTGCGGAGCTGGCGCTTGTATAATATACACACCGATACTGAAGGTCTGTTGCAGTATCCTGAAAGCATCTTCAAGGACAGTACCAGAGCCTATTCGTGCGTGATTTCGATCAAGCGCACGGCTCAATATATAAATGACCGCGGCGGTGATCTTGATATCTGGCAAGAGCGCTATCTGGCAGATCAGCTCGATGATTTTTACAAGCCTGACGGCTACGCCGCCAAGTCGCTCAAAAATCGCAAGAAAATTCCTTATGATGTCGGCAATATGGTGCTCTTCGACAGCTTCATGCCGCACGTCGTGATACCGTTCGACATCAAGAAGAAAGCTGACCGGAGAATTTCATTCATTGTTCATTTTAATTATAGAAAACATACTGAAAGAAATCCGTTTCCGCATTTGGAATATTGGTATTGACGGCCCAGACCTGGTCTGAGCCTTTGGCCTGACTTATTCTTTGCCGGTGTGCAGCCCGCCGGGCCCGGGGTCGCTGCACCCGGCCAACACGCGATCAAGCCAGGCGATCAGGTTGGTCGTCACCTCGTCTCGGTTGGTCTCGTTGAACATCTCGTGGCGTCCAGCGCCGTAGATGTGGCAAGACACATCGGTCAGGCCGGCATCGCGATAGCGTTCGATCAGCGGGTAGAACCAACGCAGATTGTTGTTGACGCTGTCTCGGTCGCCGGTGAGCAGGTAGGTCGGCAGGGCGCTGCGAATGCGCTTGAGTTGCAGCGGGTCGGCGATCCGCTCGATGCTCGGCCCCATGGAGCGGGCTGCCTGTGCTGTGACCGTGAAGCCGCACAGCGGGTCGGCGACATAGGCATCGACCTCGGCAGCATCGCGTGAGAGCCAGTCGAACGGGGTGCGCCCCGGCTCGAACTGGGCGTTGTTGTCCTCGAGCTTCGACGCGCCGCCCACTCGGGCTGCGGCGCGAAGGTCGAACGCCGCAGTGCCCGACAAGACAAGCCCTGAAATGAGGCTGGAGTGGTCGAGGACATAGAGCTGCGCAGCGAGTGAGCCCATGCTGTGACCGAACAGAAAAACCGGACAACCGGGTTGCTCAGCCTTGGCGAGCCGGGTCAGCGCTGCCATGTCCTGCGCCAGCGCAGCAAACCCGTGCGGACCGAAATCGCCGAGTGCTGCGCGATGCTCAGCGCTGCGGCCGTGGCCGCGGTGGTCATTGGCGTAGACCGCATAGCCGGCGGCGACCAAGGCTTGTGCGGCGCGTCGATAGCGCCCGGCATGCTCGCCCATGCCATGTGCAATCTGCACGATGCCACGCACGCTGCGACCCTGCCAGCGGTATCCCGCGATCGATGCGCCGTCGCCACTGGCATAGGGGAACTGGCTCTCGTGGGGGTCGACCGTCATGAATTCAGCATAGCATCGGCCGAAGGTCTAGCGCCGAGCCTTGCCTGAGATGACCGTGCGCCTGGCATCACATCAAGCCCTGGAGACAAACCCACGAAGAACGCGCTGGCGCGCCGTGTCCGGTCCGGTCCACCCAATGCCGAGCGGCTAGCGACAGGGTTCTGGGCAGCGCCGCGATCGCGCTTCGGCGTTCGGCGCTGGTGCGCGGTGCTGGCCGTCGTCGCGCTGGCCGCATGTACTGGCACCGGCGAGGATGCCTTCCTGCGCCAGGAGGTCGAGCGTGCCGGCTTCCGGCTGCTGGCCTCGGGCGACTTTCTGCGCAACCCGGCCGACCCTCGCGACCGCAACACGCCTGAGCCGCCGATGCCCAAGGACGAGTTCGTGCTGAAGTTCGTCAAGCCTTGACCCGTTGGGTGGACTCCAAATCGAGGGTGTGCGGCAAGGGCGCGACGGCACCGAAGCCCAGCGTGCTGAGCGCCGCCGCCCGATTGGCCGACCGCGCGGCATCGGCCAGGCTGGCGCCGCGGGCGAGCCATGCCAGGCACGCGCCTGCGAAGCAGTCTCCGGCGCCGGTGGCGTCGACAGCCGCCACCGCGTGACCGGGCAAGGACAGGCGCCGCACACCGTCGCTGACGCGGCAGCCGGCAGCGCCGAGCTTGAGCGCCACCGCGCGGGCCCCCTGGCCATGGGCCCAGTCGATGACGGAATCCGGATCACTGAGGCCGGTCAGGGCCTGGATCTCGTCGGCGCTGGGCAGGAACAGGTCGCAGTCGGCCAGCACCTGGCGCGTGAGTGCCAGCGCACGGGCCGGCGGCCACAGCCGAGGCCGGTAGTTCAGGTCGAAGCTGATCCTCGCGCCGGCGGCGCGGGCGATGGCGATGGCCTCGAGCACCGCGTCGCAGGCTGAGGCGCTGATTGCCAGCGAGATGCCCGAGGCGTGAAGCCAGCGCGTGCGGGCCAACAAGGCGCGCGGCAGGTCGGCCGGCGTCATGCGCGCTGCCGCGCTGCCGGCGCGCCGGTAGCTGAATTCATGGCCAGCGCTGCCGTGGCTGACGAAGTACAGCCCGGTGTCGGCGCCTGGCAGCGTGCGCACGCCCTCGGTGGCCACGCCTTCGACACGCCACAGCGCCAGCAGGTCTGCACCGAAGACGTCGTCACCGACCTGGCTGATGTAGCCGGCGCGCGCACCGAGTCGGGCCGCGGCGATCACCGTGTTGCTGGTGTCGCCGCCGAAGCCGCGCTGGAAAGCCGGTGCGGCCGGATCGCGCTGGTTGAACTCGATCAGCGGCTCGCCGATGGCGATCAGGTCGAAAAATGGGTCTGACATGGGTGCATGATGCCTTGGCCCCCGACCCTTCAGAGGCCGAACTTCAGGCCCTGCGCCAGCGGCAGCGCGCCGGAGTAGTTCACCATGTTGGTCGGGTACATCGGGGATCCCAGTGAGGCGGGCCGGCCACGCTACCGCCTGCCTGTGGCCGCTGGTTGGCGACGGCCGTGCCTTGGCTGAACTGCCTGAACAAGCCCTTGTCAGCCGGCCCGGCAGCGGCGCGGACCCTGGGCCGTGCCCGTCAAGCCCCGGGCCGGGCCGGCACCAGCGTTTGAGCGCCTGCCCAATCGAGCAGCGAGGTCCGGGCCGAAGCGCGCGCAGCCGGCGCCATGAACGACGCGGCGGCCGCATCCAGCCCCATCTGCAGCAACTCGTCCCAGCCGAAGCCGGCCTGCACCAGCCGGGCTGCCTCGGTGCTGTGGTCGATGCGCGAGATCAGTCGGTTGTCGGTGTGGAAGGACAGGCTCACCCCGGCCCGCCACAGTGCGTGGATAGGGTGCAGCGCCAGCGACGCGGCGGCGCCGGTGTGCAGGTTGCTGGTCGGGCAGATCTCGAGGTGAACTTCGCGCTGACGCAGCTCGTCGAGGACCGCCGTCGCTGCCTCGCCCGGCTCAGCGATCAGATCAGCCAGCCTCACGCCGTGGCCGATGCGCTGCGCGCCCAGGCGCGCGGCTTCGAGCACCCGCAAGCCCTCGTCGGCCTCGCCGGCGTGCAGCGTCAGGCCCAGTCCCGCCTGGCGCAAGCGCGTCAGCAGCTCGGCGTGGCGCGAGGCCGGCCAGCCGGCTTCCGGTCCGGCCAGGTCGAAACCCAGCACCCGGGCCGCCGCTGGCTTGGCCGGCAGGCGGTGGTAGCGCAGCGCCAGCGCCGCAGCCCTTGCGATCTGCGCGTCGCTGTCGTGGCGCATCGCGCAGACGATCAGCCCGCAGGGCAGCGGGCTGCGCGACAGGCCATCGAGCAGCGCGTCCACCGCGGCCTCACCGGCCACGCCGTGGGGCTCGAACAGCAGCGGTGCGATCCTGAACTCGGCCAGCACGCAGCCCTCGGCGCGCGCGTCTTCGGCGGCCTCGAAAGCCACCTGCGACATCGCCTCGGGCGTGGCCATGGCGGCCACCGTCAACGTGAAGCCGCGCAGGTACTCGGCCAGCGAGCCGGCATGGGCGCGGGCGTCGAACCAGGCGGCCAGCGCCGCCTCGTCGTCGGTGGGGGCTGCGACGCCGCGCGCGCGTAGCAACGCCAGCAACGTGGCCACCCGCAGCCCACCGTCCAGGTGTTCGTGCAGCAGCACCTTGGGCAGGCGCCTGGCTTGGCGCAGGATGGCGGGCGACAGTTCTGGCGGCAGATTGGCGGACGGCTCGTGCGGCATGGATCGATGCTACCGGAGCTGCAAGCCTCACCGCAGCGGTGCACAAGCTGTGCGCAAGCATTGGGAAAGCGGTGAGGAAACGGTGGACAAGCTGTGCGCAAGCGCTGCGACGCGCCGCAGGCCAAGCCAGGCCCGATCCGGTGGCGACCCGACTCTTGCTATCCTGATCGCCTCCCACATCGATGCCCCAGGGGCCCAGAACATCATGAAACACGCTGTGCTGGCCGCGCTGGCCCTGGTGGCCGTCCAGGCCCGAGCCCAACCCGCGGTGATCTACGACATGGGCGGCAAGTTCGACAAGTCCTTCAACGAAGCGGCTTATGTCGGCGCCGAGCGCTGGAAGAAGGAGGCCGGCCAGCCCTATCTCGAATTCGAGATCGCCAACGAGGCCCAGCGCGAACAGGCGATGCGCCGGATGGCCGACAAGAGCGCTTCGCCGATCATCGGCGTGGGCTTCGGCCAGGGCTCGACGATGGAAAAAGTGGCCAAGGACTTTCCGAAGCTGCAGTTCGCGATCATCGACGCCGTGGTCAGGCTGCCCAACGTCGAGTCGGTCGTGTTCAAGGAGCAGGAGGGCAGCTTCCTGGTCGGCATGATGGCCGCGCTGGCCAGCAAGTCGGGCAAGGTCGGCTTCATCGGCGGCATGGACATCCCGCTGATCCGCAAGTTTGCCTGCGGCTACGAGCAGGGCGCGAAGTACGCCAACCCCAAGGTCGAGCTCACATCCAACATGACCGGCACCACGCCGGCGGCCTGGAACGACCCCACGCGTGGCAGCGAGCTGGCCAAGGCCCAGTTCGCCAAAGGCGTCGACGTGGTGTTCGCCGCGGCCGGCGGCACCGGCGTGGGCGTGTACCAGGCGACCAAGGACGCCGGCCGGCTGGCGATCGGTGTCGACAGCAACCAGAACCATCTGCACCCCGGCACGATGCTCACCAGTATGGTCAAGCGGGTCGACGTCGCGGTGTACCAACTGTTGAAGAAGACCCATCCTGGCGTCACGGTGCTGGGCTTGAAAGAAGGCGGCGTCGACTACGCGCTCGACCAGCACAACGCCAAACTCGTCAGCGCCGAGATGAAGAAGAAGGTCGACACGGCCAAGGCCGACATCATCGCCGGCAAGCTCAAGGTCGCCGACTACATGGCGGACAAGGCCTGCAAGTACTGAAAACAGTCGCGGCGCGACCGCATTCGCAGTGCCTAGGCGCTGCACAGCACCGGCATTGAATGAACGCTCCCGCATCCCCTGCCGTGCGCATGACGGCGATCAGCAAGCGCTTTGGCGCGGTGCAGGCCAACCGCGAGGTCGCGCTGACAGTGGCCGCCGGCACGGCGCACGGCATCGTTGGCGAAAACGGCGCAGGCAAGAGCACGTTGATGGCGATCCTGTACGGCTTCTACCAGGCCGACAGCGGTTCGATCGCGATCGCGGGTCGACCGGCACGCATCGGCGGATCGAGCGACGCGATTGCGCTGGGCATTGGCATGGTTCACCAGCACTTCATGCTCGTCGAACCGCTGTCGGCGCTGGACAACATCATGCTCGGCGTCGAAGGCCATTGGCGACTGAAACCGGCCCGAGCGAGGGTCCGCGGCGAATTGCAGGCGCTGATGGACGAGACCGGCTTGCAGCTGCGGCTCGACGCTGCGGTCGAGGATTTGCCGGTGGGCGAGCGCCAGCGACTGGAAATCCTCAAGGCGCTGTACCGCGGCGCGCGCATCCTGATCCTCGACGAGCCCACCGCGGTGCTGACGCCGCAGGAGACCGAACAGCTCTTTGTCGCGCTGCGCAGGCTGCGCGACGCCGGCACCACCTTGCTGCTGATCAGCCACAAGCTCAAGGAGATCATGGCGCTGTGCGACGCGGTCACGGTGATGCGCGCAGGCGCCGTGGTGTTCGAGGGCGCGATCGCCGACTGCAGCCTCGACCAGCTCGCCGAGGCGATGGTGGGCCGGCGCGTCAAGCTCGACCGCGACGCGAGCGCGCCGCCAGCCCGGCCCGGCGCGACGCTGCTGGCCGCGCAAGACCTGGGCTGGCGTGACGATGCTGGCGTGCAGCGTCTGGCCGGCGTGTCGCTGGCGCTGCGCGCGGGCGAGATCGTCGGCATTGCCGGCGTGTCGGGCAACGGCCAGAGCGAGTTGTTGGCGCTGCTCTCGGGCTTGGCCGCGGCGCAGGCCGGTACGCTGACACTGGGGGCTGAGTCCTTCCAAGCCGGGCGCTGGCTCGACCCTGCTAGCGCGCGCCGCCTGGGCCTGGCCCATGTGCCCGAAGACCGCCACCGCCGCGGCCTGGTGTTGCCGTTCGCGGCCTGGGAGACGGCGGTGCTGGGCTACCAGCGCAGCGCTCGCTTTGTCAGCACCTGGGGCTGGATGAAGCGCCAGGCGATGCGCGCGGTCACCGCGCAGATGATGGAGGCCTACGACGTCAGGCCGCGCAACGTCGATCTGCGAGCGGCCAAGTTCTCCGGCGGCAACCAGCAGAAATTGGTGCTCGCCCGCGAGGCGCTGGCGCCCGAGTCGCCGCCGTGCCTGCTGCTGGTTGGCCAGCCCACGCGCGGCGTGGACATCGGTGCGATCGAGTTCATCCACGGTCGGCTGCGCGCGATGCGCGACGCTGGCGGTGCGGTGCTGCTGGTCTCGAGCGAGCTCGACGAAAGCCTGGCGCTGTCCGACTGGGTGCTGGTGATGGACCGGGGACGGATCGCCGGTGAACTCGCGATTGCCGACTGCAGCGAGGCCGCGCTCGGGCGGCTGATGGCCGGCGTCGGCGCGGGGC
>CALQBT020000006.1 GCA_943328885.2 Bordetella parapertussis
CTTGGTGGGAGGCCGGCGCCGCTTGAGCGCCGGCGCGGTCAGATCAGCTCGACCGCCAGCGCCGTGGCCTCGCCACCGCCTATGCACAGCGCAGCCACGCCGCGCTTCATGCCCTGCTTGCGCACCGCGCCCAGCAGTGTGACGACGATGCGCGCACCCGAAGCGCCGATCGGGTGGCCGAGCGCGCAAGCCCCGCCGTGCACATTGACGATCTCGTGCGGCAGGCTGAAATCGCTCATCGCGGCCATCGTCACCGCGGCGAAGGCCTCGTTGACCTCCCAGAGGTCGACGCTCTTGACGTCCCAGCCGGTCTTCTTGAGCAGTTTGCCGATCGCCCCGGCCGGCGCGGTGGCAAACCACTCGGGCGCCTGGGCGTGCACCGCGTGGCCGACGATGCGAGCGATCGGTGTTGCGCCGAGTTGGCGTGCGGTCGATTCGCGCATCAGCACCAGCGCGGCGGCGCCGTCGGAGATGCTCGACGCGTTGGCCGCGGTGATCGTGCCGTCTTTCTTGAACGCGGGTTTGAGACTCGGAATCTTGTCGAGCTTGGCCTTGCGTGGCTGCTCGTCGTGACGGATCACCGTGTCACCGGTCTTGGCCGATATCGTCACGGGCGCGATCTCCCAGTCGAAGCTGCCGTCTTCGTTGGCCAGCCGGGCCCGGGTGGTCGAGGTGATCGCGAACTGGTCCTGCGCCTCGCGGCTGAATCGGTACTTGTCCACGCACTGCTCGGCGAAAACACCCATCGCCTTGCCGCCGCCGTTGGGAAGACGTTCATAAGCGTCTTCCAGCCCGTCGATCGCCATGTGATCGAACATCTGCGCCGCGCCGTAGCGAACGCCCTTGCGAGCGAACATCAGGTGCGGTGAGTTGGTCATGCTCTCCATGCCGCCGGCCACCATCACCGATGCAGATCCTGCGGCCAACATATCGTGCGAAAACATCATCGCCCGCATGCCCGAGCCACACATCTTGGACAAAGTGACCGCACCGGCGCTGTCGGGCAAGCCAGCGCGGCGCATCGCCTGGCGCGCGGGCGCCTGGCCCTGGCCGGCCATCAGGCAGTTGCCCATCAGCACCTCGTCGACGGCGTCGCCCGACACGCCCGCGCGCTCGACCGCGGCGCGAATTGCCACCGCGCCCAACTCCCAGGCTGCGAGCGATGAGAACTCCCCCAGCAGGCCCGCAATCGGCGTGCGGGCGGCAGAGACGATGACGATGGATTCAGACATGGCTTGCTCCTAGACAGTTGGCAGAGTGGTGAAAGAAATCAACAGAAGGCCGCAGCACGGGCCGCAGACCGGGTGTGCCGCCGTCCGGTCTGGTCGCGACCGGCCTTAAGGTGCTTGTGCGGCGTCAAGACGAGGCCGCCCGGTGGTGCGCGAAACGCCTGTGCTGTTCGTAAGGAAACACGTCGTGCACATGGCCGGCCTGGATGCGGGCCTGGTGGCCTTGCCAGAAAGCGGCGTCGAGCAGGTCGCCGTGGTGCTTCATGAAGACCTCGCGCACTGCGTCGTTGCCCAGCAGGAACGGACCAAAGGTCTCGGGGAAGACATCCTTGGGGCCGACCGTGTACCAGACTTCGGCCGACATCTCTTCTTCGTCGTTGCGCGGCGTGGGGACGCGGCGAAACCTGCAATCGGTGATGTACTCGATCTCGTCATAGTCGTAGAACACGACCTTGCCATGGCGCGTGACACCGAAGTTCTTCCACAGCATGTCGCCGGGAAAGATGTTGGCCGCCACCAGATCCTTGATCGCGTTGCCATACTCGATCACCGCGTGCTTGACCTGCTCGGGCACGGCGTCTTGCAGGTAGATGTTGAGCGGGATCATGCGGCGCTCGATGTAGAGGTGCTTGATCACCAGCGAGTCACCGTCGACCTCGATCTGGCTTGGGCAGAAGTGCTGCAACTCGGCCACCAGTTCGTCGCTGATGCGCGAGCGCGGAAACGCCACGCTGGTGTACTCCAGCGTGTCGGCCATCCGCCCGACACGGTCGTGGGTCTTGACGAGCAGGTACTTGCGCTTGATCTGCTCGCGGCTGGTGTCTTTTTGCGGCGGGTAGAAGTCCTTGATGACCTTGAACACATAGGGGAACGAAGGCAGATCGAACACCAGCATCACCATGCCCTTGATGCCGGGGGCGATGCCGAACTTGTCGCTGCTGTGGCGCAGGTGGTAGAGAAAATCGCGGTAAAAATTGTTCTTGCCTTGTTTTTGCAGGCCGAGCGCGGAGTAGATCTCGTTGCGCGGCTTGCGCGGCATCAGTGATCGCAGGAACTGCACATAGGCGCTCGGGATCGCCATGTCGACCATGAAGTAGGCTCTTGCGAAGCTGAACACCATCAGCAGGTCGTCCTCGGCAAACAGCGCCGCGTCGATCACCAGCAGCCCGTCCTCGCCGTGCAACACCGGCAGCGCGAACGGCGTCTCGGCAAAGCCGTTGACGATCTTGCCGATGATGTAAGCGCCTTTGTTGCGGAAGAACATCGAGCTCAGCACCTGGATCTGGAAGTTCGTGCGCAGCCGTACCAGGTCGCCGACATGGCGGTGCAAGGCCTCGAGCACCGCGCCGATGTCGAGATCCAGATCACGAAATGGACGTTTCAGTTGGAAGTTATCGACAATGCGCAGCAAGGTCTCACGCAGCGTCTCACGCGTCGGGTAGTAGGCGCGGTAAGTCGGCAGCGAGGCCGGCTCGTCGTTCTCGATGTACTCGGTGCTGACCGCCGGCCGAACGAACAGAAAATCGTTGCGGAAATAGCTGTGGTGCAGGATCTTGGTGGTGACCGAGTTGAAGAAGGTCTCGGCCAGCTCGGGCTGGTGGTGGTTGATCAGCAGGCCGATGTAGTGCAGCTTGACCTGTTGCCAGGTGTCGTCCGACAGGTGCGCGGTGTCGAACTCGCGCTGCAACTGTTCGACCGCCTCCTCGACCCGGGTGTCGTAGAACTCGATGCGCTCGCGCTGGGCGCGCTGCTGCCCATGCCAATCGGCCCGCTCGAAGCGCTGCTTGGCGCCGCGGTTGGTCTCCGAGAACAGCCGGTAATGGCGGTTGAACCCGTCCAGCATGGTCCTGGCGATGTCGAAAGCGCGGCCGTCGGTCAAGCGGTGAGGAAACATGGGGCGCGGGCTTTCTTCAGCCAGCGGACGGCACGGCGGCGCATAGCTCGACCTGCAAGCGCCGGTAGCGCTGCTTGACCAAGGCCAGCGCGGTGTCATAAGCCAGGCCGACCTGGTCGGCCGACGCGGCGGTGATCTTCAGATCTTCGAGCAGGCCGTTGTGCAGGCCGTAAACCCAGCCATGCACCACCACCAGTTGGCCACGGTGCCAGGCATCGCTGACCACCGTGGTGCGGCAGACGTTGCGCGCCTGCTCGAGCACGTTCAACTCGACCAGCGCGTTGACCTGCAGACTCTCATGCAGGCTGGCCAGAAAACCTTCATGCGTGTCACGCACGTCCTGCACATGGCGCAGCCAGTTGTCCACCAGACCCGAGCGCTGGTTGGTCATCGCCGCCCGCACGCCACCGCAGTTGCTGTGGCCGACGACGATGATGTGGCTGACCCGCAGCGCGTCGACTGCGTACTGCACCACGCTGAGCGCATTGAGGTCCGAATGCACCAGCAGGTTGGCGACGTTGCGGTGGACGAACAGCTCACCCGGCAACAACCCAACCAAGTCGTTGGCCGGCACCCGGCTGTCGGCGCAGCCTATCCAGAGGTATTTAGGGTTCTGCTGGTTGAGCAAGCGGGTGAAAAAACCCGGCTCGCGCGCCTCGGTGGCCGCGGCCCATTGACGGTTGCTCTGGAAGAGCTCTTGTAGCTCGGTACTCATGGTCGGCTCGTTCAGGCGGTGATGTTGCAGTGCACAGTTTACGCAGCAGGGCCAGCAAGAACCAGCCGCCCAGCCCTCACATCGTCTCGGCGAACAGCTCCCGGCCGATCAGCATGCGGCGAATTTCTGAGGTTCCCGCGCCGATCTCGTAGAGCTTGGCGTCGCGCCACAGGCGCCCGAGCGGGTAGTCGTTGATGTAGCCGTTGCCACCGAAGATCTGCACCCCCTCGCCGGCCATCCAGGTGGCTTTCTCGGCACACCACAGGATCACCGAGGCGCAGTCCTTGCGCACCCGACGCACATGCTCGAGCCCGAGCTGGTCGAGGTTCTTGCCGACCGTGTAGCAAAACGCACGGCCAGCCTGCAGCACGGTGTACATGTCGGCCACTTTGCCCTGGATCAACTGGAACTCGCCGATGCTCTGGCCGAACTGCTTGCGGTCATGGATATAGGGCACGACGTTGTCCATCACCGACTGCATGATGCCGATCGGCCCGGCCGCCAGCACCGCGCGTTCGTAGTCCAGCCCGCTCATCAACACCCGAGCACCGCCGCCGACCGAACCCAGCACGTTCTCAGCCGGCACCTCGACGTTCTGGAACACCAGCTCGCCGGTGTGGCTACCCCGCATGCCCAGCTTGTCGAGCTTTTGAGCAACCGAAAAACCCTTCATGCCTTTCTCGATGATGAAGGCAGTGACACCACGCGCACCGAGCTCAGGCTCGGTCTTGGCGTAGACCACCAGCGTGTCGGCATCCGGGCCGTTGGTGATCCAGAACTTGGTGCCGTTGAGCAGGTAGTGACCGCCCTTGTCCTCGGCCCTGAGCTTCATGCTGATCACATCCGAGCCGGCACCCGACTCGCTCATCGCCAGCGCGCCCACATGCTCGCCCGAGATCAGCTTGGGCAGGTACTTGGCGCGTTGCGCTTCGCTGCCGTTGCGCTTGATCTGGTTGACGCACAGGTTGCTGTGCGCGCCGTAGCTCAGGCCCACCGAAGCGCTGGCGCGGCTGATCTCCTCCATCGCGATCATGTGCGCGAGGTAGCCCATGTTGGCGCCACCGTACTGCTCTGACACGGTGATGCCCAGCACGCCGAGTTCACCCATCTTGCGCCACAAATCCATCGGGAACTGGTCGCTGCGGTCGATCTCGGCAGCGCGCGGCGCGATCTCGGCGTCGGCAAATGCACGCACCGCATCGCGCAGCGCATCGATGTCCTCGCCGAGTTGGAAGTCGAGTCCGGGCAATTGGCTCATGGCAGTTCTCCTCAAGTACTGGGCGCGCTTGCGCCGACGGGCGTGCCACAGCCGTCAGCAGCGGGCTGCATCATCTGATCGACCCGGCGATTGACGTTGACGTCAACGTCAATCATAACCAGCCCCGGCAAGCATCAGGCCTTCTTGCCCGGCGTGCCAGCGCGCTGGCGCAATGGCGGCTTTGCCGCTTTGCGCAAGCGCGCCGCGGGGCGAGCGACACCTGGCTTGAGCGCATGGGCCAGCAGGCGGCGGCAACGGTCCTCGTGCAGCGTGAGCTCATCGAGCGTGATGCGGATGTCGTCGAGCTGCTGCGCCAGCTGCTGGCGGTGCGCGCCCAGCACCGCCAGAAAGGCCTCGAGCTGCGGCGCGGTGTCGGATTCGGTGTCGTACATCGTCACGAGCTGGCGGATCTCTTGCAGCGCGAAACCCAAGCGCTTGCCGCGCAGCGTGAGCTTGAGCCTGGTGCGGTCGCGCTGGCTGTAGACCCGGTTGCGGCCTTCGCGGCCGGGCTCGAGCAGGCCCATGTCCTCGTAGAAGCGGATCGCACGAGGCGTGACGTCAAACTCACGCGCAAGCTCGGTGATCGTGTAAGTCGGGCGGATCATGACTTGGGTCGTATCAAGCCAGTGCCGGTCGGGCGGCGTCGCTCAATCGAAGGCCGGCAGCACTTCGGTGCGCAGCGCACCTCGGCTGCGTTCGAAGTCAGGCAGCACCGACCGCACCACCTCCCAGAAAGCCGGGCTGTGGTTCATCTCGCGGAGATGGGCCAGCTCGTGGGTGACGACATAGTCGATCACCGGCAGCGCGAAGTGGATCAGCCGCCAGTTCAGCCGCACCGCGCCGCTGACGCTGGCGCTGCCCCAGCGGGTGGTCGCCGAACTCAGCGACAGCCGCTGCACCCGCACCCCGAGTCGGCTGGCGAAGTGAGCGCAACGCTCTTCAAAGACCCGGCGTGCCTGGCGCTGCAGCCAACTCTGCACCAGGTCGCGGATCTGATCCTGGGTCGCGCTCTGCGGCAGGCCCAGGTGCAGCGTGAGTCTAGGCACCCCGGGCAAGGACTGGCCGTCGCTGTTGAGCTGCGCGCCGCTGACACGCAGGTCGAGCAGCAGGATCAGCGTGTCGCCCAGATAAGGCAGCGTGCTGCCATCGCCCCAGCGCTGCCGGGCTGCTTGCAGGCGCTGGGCCCGCTCGTGCTGGTCGTGCAGCTTGCGCAGGATCCAACCGGCCTTGGCCTGCAAGGCGATTTCGACCTCGGACAGCGACACCCAGCGCGGCGCGCTGACGCTCAAGCCGTCGAGTCCGACCACAAAACCGATGCTGCGGCGTCGGGCACGGCGGAATTCATAACCGACCTGGTGCTCGCCGAGCGCGACCGAACGCTGTGCCCTCGGATGCTGGAAGCGCGGCGAAGCCAGCGGCGGCGCGAGGGTCGCCGCGTTCACGCGCTGGCCCGCCGGCCAAGCACCGGCGGCCGCGGGTTCGAGCACTGGCGGGTCAAACAATGACAGCTGGTGCAGTGTCGGTTGAGGGCCGGTAGAGGGCATGACCGCGAATTCTACGAACGATGGCCGGCCAGCGCTCCGCCGATCGCCGCAGCGGCGGGCGGCGGGTAGGCATCGGGGTCGAGCCGGCGCATCTCGGCCTCGATCCAGGCCTCGACCTCGGCCATCAGTTCGTCGTGGCGTCGACCCTGGGTCGGAATCGGTCTGCCGATCGAGACCTCGATCAGCCCCGGCCGCAGCAGCCAGCTCTTGCGCGGCCAGCAGCGTGCCGATGTCACCGCGATCGGCACGATCGGCGTACCGGTGGTCACCGCCAAACGCGATGCGCCAGTCTTGTAATCGCCGCGGGCGCCACGCGGGATACGCGTGCCCTCAGGAAACATGATCACCCAATTGCCCTGACCCATCAGCCGGCGACCTTGCTCCAGCACCTTGGCCCAGGCCGCGCTGCGGCGGCTGCGGTCGATGTGGATCATGTCCATCCGGCCGATCGCCCAGCCAAAGAACGGTATCCACAGCAACTCGCGCTTGAACACATAGGCCAGCGGGTGCGGCATGATGGTCGGGAAGGCAAAGGTCTCCCACGTGCTCTGGTGCTTGGGCGCCAGCAGCACGGCAGCATGGCTGTCGGCCGCGCTGGGCAGGTACTCCAAACCCTGCACGCGGTAGCGAACGCCGCAGATGGCCTTGGCACCCCAGACCGCGGCACGCAGCCAGCCCACGCACAGCCAGTACATCGGCGCGCCGCGCACCAATGCCGAAAACAGCACAGCCACGATGGCCCACGGCACCAGCGTGACGAGCAGCCACAGCACGTAGAGCGCGGAGCGCAGTACGACCATCGGTCTGGGCCAGGACGGCGCGGTCAATGCGCCGGCGGCGCGGCGCGACGCGTCAGCAGAAATTCGGCAAAAGCAGCCAGGTCGGCGTGCACTCGGGTGCCTGGCACCTGGTCGACCAAATCCTGGATCTGCGCCGCATCAAGCCCAGCAGAGCGGCCGCTGCACACCAGGTGAGCTTCGCAGCCGGCCTCCTGCGCGGCCTGCAGGTCGCGCAGCGTGTCGCCGACCATGACCACCTGCTTGAGGTCGATGCCATAGCGCTTGCCGATGTCCAGCATCAGACCGGGTTGCGGTTTGCGGCAATCGCATTGTTCCTCGGGCATGTGCGGACAGAAAAACACCGCGTCGATGCGCCCGCCCACCGCCTGCAACTGCTTGAGCATGTGGCCGTGAACCGCGTTGACCGACACCATGTCGATCATGCCGCGGCCTATGCCCGACTGATTGGTCGCCACCACCGCATGCCAGCCGGCATGGTTCAGCCGCGCGACCGCCTCGAGCGCTCCTTCGATCGGAAACCACTCTTCGGGCGCCTTGACATGGTCGTCGCGGAACTCATTGAGGACCCCGTCGCGGCCCAGGATCACAAGTTTGACAACGGGTTGCATGCTCTGCCTCTCACGAAACCAGCCGCGCCAGGTCGGCGACCCGGTTCATCGCTGCATGCAAGGCACCCAGCAGCGCCAGCCGGTTGGCACGCAGCGCGGCGTCCTCGGCATTGACCATCACCAACTCGAAGAAAGCGTCGACCGGCGCCTTCAAGCCCGCCAGCGCCTGCAGCGATGCGGCGTAGTCACCGGCAGCGAAAGCCGCGTCGGCCAGCGCTGCGATGGCCCCCAGCGCAGCGTGCAGCGCGGCCTCGGCAGGCTCGACCAGCAGCGCTGGGTTCACCGCCGCGCCGACCGCCGCATCGGACTTTTTCAAGATGTTGCCGACGCGCTTGTTGGCAGCGGCCAGCGGCGCAGCCTCGGGCAATTCAGCAAAAGCACGCACCGCCGCCAACCGGCGCGCCACATCGCCGAGCCGGGTCGGGTGCAGCGCCAACACCGCGTCCACCTCCTGTGCGCTATAGCCCTGCTCGCGCAGCAGCACCGACAGCCGGTCAGCGACGAAGGCCATCAAGGGCGCCAACACCGCGTGGGTCTTGTGCTCGAGTGCGAAGACCGCTTCGGCGGCATCGATCAGCGCGTCGATCGCCAATGGCAGATTTTTTTCGACCAGGATGCGGATCACGCCCAGCGCATGGCGGCGCAACGCGAACGGGTCCTTGTCGCCGGTGGGCAAGGCGCCGATGCCGAACAGCCCGACCAAGGTCTCGAGCTTGTCGGCCAGCGCCAGCACCGTGCCGGTGTGGTTGCGCGGCAATTCGTCGCCGGCAAAACGCGGCTTGTAGTGGTCTTCGATCGCGATCGCCACGCCGTCGCGCAAGCCCTCATGGCGGGCGTAGTAGCCGCCCATGATGCCTTGCAGCTCGGGGAACTCGCCCACCATGTCGGTGAGCAAATCGGTCTTGGCCAGGCGCGCTGCCTGCGCGGTCTTGCTGGCCAGCACCTCGAACTCATCGCGCGCCTGCACCGTGTAAGGCAGGGTGGCGCTGCGCAACTGATTGACGATCGCATGGGCGATCGCACCGACCCGGGCCGCGCGCTCGCCCTGAGACCCCAGCTTGCCGTGGTAAACCACCTTGTCCAGACCGGCCACGCGCGAGGCCAGCGTCTTCTTGCGATCCTGGTCAAAGAAAAACTTGGCGTCGGCCAGGCGCGGACGCACCACCCGCTCGTTGCCGCCGACCACCGCGCTGGCGTCAAGCGGACGGATGTTGCTGACCACCAAGAACTGGTGCGTCAACTTGCCCGCCGGGTCGAGCAAGGGGAAGTACTTCTGGTTCGCCTTCATCGTCAGGATCAGGCATTCCGGCGGCACGGTCAGGAACTCGGTCTCGAAGCCGCACAGCAACACGTTCGGTCGCTCGACCAGCGCCGTCACCTCATCGAGCAGCGCCTCGTCATCGACCGGTCGCAGGCCGACTCCCGCCGTCGCGGCGACCGCGGCGAGTTGGCGAACGATTTCGGCCCGGCGCTCGTCGAAGCTGGCGATCACCGCACCCTCCTCGGCAAGCTGCGAGGCGTAAAGGTCGGCGTGGCGCAACAGCAGCGGCGACTGCAAGGCCTCGAAGCGATGGCCTTGGGTCGAGCGGCCTGCCGCAAGACCCAGCACCGTCACCGGCACCACCTGGTCGCCGTGCAGCGCCACCAGGCCGTGCGCTGGGCGAACAAAATGCACGGTGGTCCAACCCGCACGGGTGCCGGCGCCGGCGCCCGCCTCGAGCTGGTAAGCCATCACCTTCGGGATGGGCAGCTTGGCCAGCGCCTCGGCCAGCGCCTTCTGCAAGCCTTCGGCCAGCGTCACGCCGGCCACCTGGCTGTCGAGAAACAGCAGCTCGGCCTTGCCGTCGGATGCGCGCTTGAGCCCGGACAGCGCCTCGGGCCCGGCGCCGAGCGCGGCGAGCTTTTTCAGCAACGCCGGCGTCGGCCGGCCCTGCTCGTCCAGCGCCACGGCGACCGGCATCAGCTTTTGCAACAGGCTGCGGTCAGCGGCCTTCGCGGCCACGCCCGTCAGATGCGCGGCCAAGCGGCGCGGCGACGCGAACGGCGTGGCCACGCTGTCCTCGGCGGCCAGGCCCTGGGCCTTGAGCGAGGCTGCCAGCGCTGCGGCGAAGGCCTCACCCAGTTTCTTGAGCACCTTGGGCGGCAACTCCTCGACAAACAGCTCGACCAGCAGCGCGGCAGTGGGGGTCATCAAGTCATCGCGCATGGTCAGGCCGCCTTCTTCAGCGCGAGGCTCGCCAACACCTCGTCGGCCCAGTCCCTGGGCGCCATCGGAAAGCCCAGCCGGGCCCGGCTGTCGAGATAGCTTTGCGCCACAGCGCGCGCCAGGTTGCGGATGCGGCCGATGTAGGCCGCACGCTCGGTCACGCTGATGGCGCCACGCGCGTCGAGCAGGTTGAAGCTGTGGCCGGCCTTGAGCAGTTGTTCATAGGCCGGCAGGGCGAGCTGCTCGCCCATCAGGTGCTGGCTCTGGCGCTCGTGCGCGACGAAGGCCTGCAACAAGAACTCGACGTCGCTGTGATCGAAGTTGTAGCTGCTCTGCTCGACCTCGTTCTGGTGGTAGACGTCGCCGTAGGTGAGGCCAGGGGTCCAGACCAGGTCGAAGATGCTTTCCTTGCCCTGGATGTACATCGCCAGGCGCTCCAGGCCGTAGGTGATCTCGCCAGTGATCGGCTTGCAGTCGATGCCGCCGACCTGTTGGAAGTAGGTGAACTGGGTGACCTCCATGCCGTTCAACCAGACCTCCCAGCCCAGGCCCCAGCAGCCCAGCGTCGGGTTCTCCCAGTCATCTTCGACGAAACGCACGTCGTTGTGCTTCAGGTCCAGGCCCAGCGCCTCGAGCGAGCCGAGGTAGAGCTCGAGGATGTTGGCCGGTGCGGGCTTGAGCACGACCTGGTACTGGTAATAGTGCTGCAAGCGGTTCGGGTTGTTGCCGTAGCGGCCGTCCTTGGGCCGGCGGCTGGGCTGCACATAGGCCGCCTTCCAGGGCTCGGGGCCGAGCGCGCGCAGAAAGGTCGCCGTGTGGCTGGTGCCGGCACCGACCTCCATGTCATAGGGCTGCAGCAGGGCGCAGCCCTGGCGGTCCCAGTAGTCTTGCAGACGAAGAATCAGTTGCTGGAAAGTGAGCATGGCAAGCCGCCGGGAGAGAAGGGGGGTGCACGGGCGCCGCGCGGCACGCCACAGGGTCGTCGAGCCAAGCGAGTTTAGCGGGCGGGCGGCTTGACCCAGCGTGTGCGCGGCCAGGTCAGGCCCAGCGCGGCCAGCGCCCACAGCGGCCACAGCCCAGCCGCAGCCGACCAGCGCGCAAACGGCGTCAGGCCGTGGCGGCCCTGCACCGTCGCGTCGAGCACGCCGCGGGTGAAGGGCGCCAGTTGCGCCGTCACCACGCCGCGGTGGTCTATCACCGCGGTCGCGCCAGTATTGGTCGCGCGCAGCATCGGCCGCTGGAACTCCAGGCTGCGCAGGCGCGAGATCTGCAGGTGCTGTGCCACCGCGATGGTGTCGCCAAACCAGCCGATGTTGCTGACGTTGGCCAGAATGCTGGGCGCGCTCGCGGCGTCGGCAAAGCGCCCGGCGAGTTCTTCGCCGAACAAGTCCTCGTAGCAGATGTTGGGTCCGATACGCTCGCCCCGGACCGGAAACGACGGCGGGTCGATCGAGCCGCGGTTGAAATCGCCGAGCGGGATGCTCATCATCTCGGTGAACCAGCGAAACCCGGTCGGGATGAACTCGCCGAAGGGCACCAGGTGGACCTTGTCGTAGCGGTAGTCGCTGCCTGCCGCCGACAGCCCGACCACCGAATTGGTGTACCCCTGACGCAGGCTGCCCAGCGGCACACCGACCAGCGCCGCCGCGCCGCCGTCAGCTGCATGACGGCCAAAGTGCTGCTGCAAGCCCGCCCAATAACCCGGCGCCAGATCAGCGAGTTGGTCGGGCAGCAGCGGCACCGCCGTCTCGGGCGCGAGCACCAATTCGGCGCGGGCGCTGGTCAGCGCGACCGCGACCCAGGCCAAGGCCTCGGGCAGGCGCTCGGCGGCGAACTTCTCGTCCTGCGCGACATTGGTCTGCAGCAAAGCCACCCGCAGCGTCTGGCCAGGCCGGGTGAACTCGGGCGTGCCGCGCCACTGGCTCCAGGCGGCCGGCCCTGCCAGCAGCGTCAGCGCGACCGACGCCGCCAGCCAGCGCGGCCAGCCTGTGCCAGACCGGGCTCGCGCCACGCCCTGGACCAGCCCGGCCGCCACCCAGGCGACCCAGGCGCCAATGCCGTACACCCCGAACCAAGGCGCCAGCAAGGCCAGCGGGCCATCGACCTGGCTGTAGCCGGTCGCGACCCAGGGAAATCCGGTGAAGAACACCCCGCGCGCCAGTTCTGCCGCCAGCCACGCAGCCGCGAAACCAGTGCTGTCGCGCAGCGGCCGGCCACTGCGTTGCCGGGCCACCCAGGCCATCGCCAGCGCCAGGTACAGCGCCAGCAAGCTCGAGAGCAACAACACCGCCCCGATCGCCAGCGGCGCCGGCAGCTGGCCATAGCGGTGCAGGCTGATGAACAGCCACCAAGTGCCAGCGCCGAACCAGGCGCACCCGAACACCCAGCCCAGCGCTGCAGCCTGGCGCGGCGTGGCCCGACCGACCTGCCAGGCCAGCCAGGCGATGGCCAGCACCGGCAGCGGCCAGGCCGCGGTGTGCACCCAAGCCACGGTCTGCAGCGAGCCGACCGCGGCCGCACAAACCAGCCGCGCCGCAGTCTGCCGCTTCAAACGCGAGCGCTCGCCAGCGCCGCGGCCTGCCGCGCCACCTTGAACCAACGCACGGCCCCACCGCGGGTGAGCATGACCTGGAACAACAGCCCATCGGCCTGGGTCGACTCGCCGCGCCTGGGCACCCGGCCCAACTCATGGGCGATCAGCCCGCCGATGGTGTCGAAACAGTCTTCGGGCAAGCGGGTGCCAAAGACCTGGTTGACCGCGCTGATGTCGGTGTCACCGGCCACCCGGTGGCTGCCATCGGCAAGGGTGTAGATGCCGTTTTCGGCGGCGGTGGCTTCTTGGTCGAACTCATCCTCGATCTCACCAACGATCTCTTCGAGCACGTCCTCGATCGTGATCAGCCCCGCGGTGCGGCCGAACTCGTCGATCACCATCGCCAAGTGGTTGCGGTTGGCGCGGAAGTCGCGCAGCAACTCGTTGAGGCTCTTGCTCTCGGGCACGAACACCGCCGGCCGCAACAGGGTGCGCAGGCTCAGGTCGGGTGAGCGCTGGACCTTGAGCAAGTCCTTGGCCATCAAGATGCCGATGACGTTCTCGCGCTGCCCCTCGTAGACGGGAAAGCGCGAGTGCGCGGTCTCGATCACGCTGTGCAGCAACTCGTCATAAGGCGCGTCGATGTCGAGCGCGTCGATACGCGGCGCGGCGACCATCACGTCGCCCGCGCTCATCTCGGCCATGCGCAGCACGCCTTCGAGCATCACCCGGCTCTCAGGTGCGATCAGCTCGCGCTGTTCGGCATCGGCCAGGGCCTGCATCAACTCGTTCTTGGAGTCGGGTCCGGGCGACAAAAATTCAACCAGCCGCTCAAACAGGCCTCGCTTGCCGACCTGGGCTGCCGCCGCACGCTGCGGCGGGCGACTCGAAGGGGGTTCTGACACGGCGGGTGTCGGTGGTGAAGGTGGCGCAGAATAACCGATGAATCTGACGCACTCGTCCCAGGTCTCGAAGGGTCAAGGTCGCGCGGCGCGGCGCGGCTTGTCAAGGCTGCGCTACGCTATACACCCCGGACCGACGTGCCCACACGCCAGCCCAGGCTGCACCGGCCAGGTTGAAGACCGGCGGTTCGACCCCATATAGGTCGATCTTCTCAGGCCCCCTCTCGATCCAACAACCTGCGGTTGACCTGCCCTGTGTGGCGAGTCAACCCTCCCAGCACTGCATCGGAATCAACATGTCGGCAGGTCTCATCCCCGCAACCATCCTGACGGGCTTTTTGGGCTCGGGCAAGACCACGCTGCTCAAGCGCGTGCTCAGCGAACACCATGGCCAGAAGATCGCGGTGATCGAAAACGAGTTCGGCGAGGAGAACATCGACAACGAAATCCTGGTGGCCGACACCAAAGAACAGATCATCCAGATGAACAACGGCTGCGTCTGCTGCTCGATCCGTGAGGACTTGCGCACCACGCTGTCGGACCTGGCCGCCAAACGCCGCAAGGGCGAGCTCGATTTCGACCGGGTGGTGATCGAGACCACCGGGCTGGCCGACCCCGGACCGGTGGCGCAGACCTTCTTCATGGACGACGAGATCGCCGAGAGCTACCTGCTCGACTCGATCCTGACCCTGGTCGACGCCAAGCATGCGCAGACGCAGCTCGACACCCGTCTAGAAGCGCGCTGCCAGGTCGGCTTTGCCGACCAGATCTTCATCAGCAAGACCGATCTGGTCAGCGAGAGCGATATCGGCGCCCTGATCCACCGCCTCAAACACATGAACCCGCGCGCGCCCCAGCACAAGGTGCATTTCGGCGAGGTGCCGATCGCCAGCGTGTTCGACTTGCGCGGCTTCAACCTCAATGCCAAGCTCGAGATCGACCCCGAGTTCCTGAACGCGGCCGACCACCACGATCACGACCATGTGCACGACGAGCATTGCGACCACCCCCACCACCACGCCCATGATGATGACGTCAAGTCTTTCGTGTTCCGTGCCGAAAAGCCTTTCAACCCTGCCAAGCTAGAGGATTTTCTGGGTTCGATCGTGCAGGTCTACGGCCCCAAGATGCTGCGCTACAAGGGCGTTCTCTACATGAAGGGCAGCGAGCGCAAGGTGGTGTTCCAAGGCGTGCACCAACTGATGGGCAGCGACCTGGGCCCCAAGTGGCTGCCGAATGAAAAGAAACTGAGCAAGATGGTGTTCATCGGCATAGACCTGCCCAAGGACATCCTGATGCAAGGCCTTGAAGGCTGCCTCGTTTGAGCATTGGCGGGGCGCCTTCGGGCGTGACTACAATCCGCGCGCCTTCAGCGACGCGGCAGATCGACAGGCCGTGGCGGACCACAGGTATATCGCCACTGCGAGGAGTCCCGACGTGAGCAAGCCATTGGCCAAACCCCAGACCGCTGCCATCGACAAGCCGGCAACAGCCGCGCCCAAAGCCGGCGCCAAGTCCAACAGCAAAGCCGCCGCCAGTGCCAAGGCGCCGGCGCCTGCGCCTGCGACCAGCCGCTTTGCCGAGCGCTTCGCCCCTCCCAAACCCCCTGCACGCGGGTACCCTGAACCGATGGGTTTTGTGAAGACTGCGCACAAGGCAGACCCCAAGCTGGTCAACGTCTGGAAGACCAAGCCAGGTCGCGATCTGACCGAGGCCGAGCTGTTCTCGATGCCCGAAGACGAGTACATGAACGACAAGCAGCTCGAGTTCTTCCGCGTCAGGCTGCAAGCACTCAAAGATGACCTGCTGTCGAACGCGGGTGAAACCACCGAGCATCTGCGCGAAGACACCACCATCGTTCCCGACCCCGCCGACCGCGCGACGATCGAGGAAGAGCACGCGCTCGAATTGCGCACCCGCGACCGCGAGCGCAAGCTGCTCAAGAAGATCACGCAATCGCTGGCCCGGATCGATGCGAGCGACTACGGCTTTTGCGACGAAACCGGCGAGCCCATCGGTCTGGGCCGTTTGCTGGCAAGGCCGACCGCGACCCTGTCGCTCGAGGCCCAGCAGCGCCGCGAGATGCGGCAGAAGATGTTTGGCGACTGAACGGCGCAGCCCCCCGCGCCTGCGGTGCTGCGCCTGGCAAACCGAGCAAGCACCGCAGGTCTGGGTTGAAGGACCGATGGACAGGACAGACCGACATGGCTGAGGTCAAGCCCGATGCCAAATCAGGCGCGGGGTTTTTCCGCAAGGTCGCCCGCTTCGTCGCCCATCCCGGCGCCGAGTGGCTCGCGCTGGCAGGCCGCCAGGGCGACCGCTCGCAGCACGAACGCTCTGAGCGCCAGGCCATGCTCGAGCGCAAGCGTCGCAACGACTTTGTCCGCAAGCGCGAGTTCGACACCTTGCGCCGCCTGCGCCGCGACGGACTGTCGCCCGAACAACTGGCGGCGCTGGGCGGCTCGTCCAAGGCCGCGGATTCGGAGCTCAGGACGACCGAGCCCAGTGCGGGCACCCGGGCCGAGGCGGGCGTCAAGGCCAAAATCGACGCCATCGAGCAACAGATGGCGGGTGAGCGCGGGCCGCGCGAGTCGATGCCGCGCCAGGCTCGCCCTTCCACGCCGCCAGCGGGCCGAACCGCCACCGAGCGCCCCGGCCTGTCCGCCCCCAGCGGCACGAACTGGCCGCCAAGCTCGACCGGCAGACCGGTGCCGCAGCCAGCATCGGTCAGCTTGCCCTTGATGCCCGACATCGACTTGTCGGCGCCCGTGCGTGGCGCCGAGCGCCCGTTGATCCCCGAGTTCGGCGCGCTCGCTGACGCCCCTGAACTCGATGCGGCGGTGATCGCCTTCGCCAACGCCGACTTCAAGCTGTCCGAGCGATTGCTCGCCGGGCTGTGCCAAGCCAATGGCGCGCACCACCGCGACGCCGACACCTGGCATGTGCTACTCGACCTCTACCGCGCCACAGGCCAAGAGCTCAGGTTCGATGCGCTGGCACTGGACTATTCGCAGCGCTTCGCCCGCTCGTCGCCACCGTGGTATTCGCTGCCCAAGCGCGTGGCCGATGCGGCCGCCCGGCTGCGGCCCGACACCCGGAGCGACACCCGGGGCGTCACCGGCGAGGCGGGCTGGGTCAGCCCGGCGCAGCTTGACGACGAGGCGGTGGCCGGGCTGCACGCAGTCACACTGCAACTGCCGCTGCCCTGGGTGTTGGACTGGTCGGCGCTGCGGCACGTCGACGCGCAAGGCGCCGCCCGGCTTCAACGATTGCTCGCGCAGTGGGCGCCACAGGCGATAGACATGCGCTGGCTCGACGCCGAATGCCTGTTCACCGCACTGCAGCAGGCTGCGCCGACCGGCGCGCGCGATGCCGACCCGACATTCTGGATGGCCAGGCTCGAGGCTTTGCGGCTGGCCAACCGCCCCGTCCAGTTCGACGATGTGGCGATTGACTACTGCATGACCTACGAGGTCTCGCCGCCGTCCTGGGAACGCGCGCGCTGCCAGGTTCGCATCGGCAGCGCGTGGGCATCGGCCACCAAGCTGACCTTGTCCATCATCAGCGGTGTCTCATCGAGCTTTGTCGAGTCGCATCTGCAGGAGGACAGCCGCGCCGGGCAATCGCAGTGCACGGTCGAGTTGTCAGGTCAATTGACCGGCGACCTCAGCGTCCAGTTGCAGCAGATCGACCGCCAACTCGGCTCGAGCCGCTGGGTGGAGGTGTCCTGCGCGAGCTTGATTCGGGTCGACTTCATCGCCGCGGGCGACCTGCTGAACTGGGTGCTGGCCAAACAGACCGAACAACGCAGCGTCAGCTTCGTCAATGCGCACCGTTTGCTGGCCTTGTTCTTTGCCGCGATGGGCATAGACGAACATGCCAGCGTACAAATCCCGCGCGACTAAAAGCCCTGGCGAACCCGCACCGCGCCCCATCCTCTCACTCCGGATCCAAGCACCGAATGGACTTATTCCACGGCACCACCATCGTCAGCGTACGCCGACTCACCCCCCAAGGCTGGCAGGTCGCGTTGGGCGGCGACGGCCAGGTCACGCTGGGCAACATCATCATCAAGTCCACCGCGCGCAAGGTGCGGCGCTTGCACCGTGAACAGGTGCTGGCAGGTTTTGCCGGCGCCACCGCTGACGCCTTCACGCTGTTCGAGCGCTTCGAGGCCAAGCTCGAAAAACACCAGGGCCATCTGGCGCGCGCCGCGATCGAGCTGACCAAGGACTGGCGCACCGACCGGGTGCTGCGCCGGCTCGAGGCCATGCTCGCGGTGGCCGACCGCGAGGCCAGCCTGATCATCACCGGCAACGGCGACGTGCTCGAACCCGAGCACGGCATCGTCGCGATCGGCTCGGGCGGTGCCTATGCCCAGGCCGCTGCGCGCGCGCTGCTGGCCCACACCGAACTCAGCGCCGAGGACATCGTCAAGCAGAGCCTGGTGATCGCCGGCGACCTGTGCATCTACACCAACCAGAACCACACCATCGAGGTGCTGGCATGAGCATGACCCCGCAGGAGATCGTCTCCGAACTCGACCGCCACATCGTGGGCCAGAACGCCGCCAAACGCGCAGTGGCCATCGCGCTGCGCAACCGCTGGCGTCGCCAGCAGGTCGGCGATGCGCTGCGCAGCGAGATCACACCCAAGAACATCTTGATGATCGGGCCCACCGGCGTGGGCAAGACCGAGATCGCGCGCCGGCTGGCGCGACTGGCCGACGCGCCCTTCATCAAGGTCGAAGCGACCAAGTTCACCGAGGTCGGCTATGTCGGCAAGGATGTCGACAGCATCATCCGCGACCTCGTCGACATAGCCGTCAAGCAAGCGCGCGAGGCGGCGATCAAGCGCCAGCGCGGCCGCGCCGAAGACGCTGCCGAAGACCGCATCCTCGACCTGCTGGTACCCCTGACCCGCGACGCGCGCAGCGAGTCCGGTGCCGCCAGCCCGACACCGAGCACCGCGCGCCAGGTGATGCGCAAACGCTTGCGCGAAGGCGCGCTGGCCGACAAGGAAGTCGAGATCGAACTGGCAGAACCACAGGCCTCGATGGAGATCATGACGCCGCCCGGCATGGAGGAGATGGCCTCGCAGCTCAAAGGCTTGTTCTCGCAGGTCGGCGCAGGCCGCAAAAAGACCCGCAAGCTCAGGATCGACGAAGCGCTCAAGCTGCTGGTCGAGGAAGAGGCCGGCAAGCTCGTCAACGACGATGACATCAAGACCCAGGCGCTGCACAACGCCGAAAACAACGGC
>CALQBT020000007.1 GCA_943328885.2 Bordetella parapertussis
AGCGCGCAGGGCGATTGAGCCGAGTCGTCATGTTTGAAAAAATTCTCATTGCTAACCGAGGCGAGATCGCCCGCCGCATCGCCCGCACCTGCCGGCGCATGGGGCTGCAGTTCGCCACCGTGCACTCCGAAGCCGACGGCGACGCGCTGCATGTGCGCGACATCGGCGAATCGGTGCTGATCGGCGCGGCGCCCGCGCGCGAAAGCTATCTAGACATCGCGCGCGTCGTCGCGGCCGCGCGCCAGGTCGGTGCCGACGCGGTGCACCCGGGCTACGGCTTTTTGTCGGAGAACGCTGTGTTTGCACAGGCGCTCGAGCAGGCCGGCATCGCCTTCATCGGGCCAACGCCGCAGGTGTTGCGCGATTTCGGCGACAAAGCCGCCGCCAAACGCCTGGCGATGCTGGCCGGCCTGCCGACCATCCCGGGCTCGGCCGAAGCCAGCGCCGATCCGCAACGCGTCGCCGAGAGAGTCCTCGCGCTGGGGTTTCCCGCGCTGCTCAAGGCCGCGGCCGGCGGTGGCGGCAAGGGCATCCGCATCCTGCACTCGGCCGCGCAGGGTCCGCAACACCTGGCCGAAGAGATCGCCGCGGCGATGCGCGAAGGCGCCAGCGCGTTCGGCGACCCTTCGCTGCTGGTCGAGCGCTACCTGCCGAACGGCCGCCATGTCGAGGTGCAGATCCTGGGCGACGGCCGCGGCGGCGTGCTGCACCTGTGGGAGCGCGAATGCTCGCTGCAGCGCCGCCACCAGAAGGTGGTCGAGGAGGCGCCGGCGCTGGCGCTACCGCTAGGCCTGCGCCAACGCATGCTCGAGGCCGCCGTCGCGCTCGGCCGGCAAGTGCAGTACCGCGCGCTCGGCACGGTCGAGTTCCTGGTCACGGGCGACGAGTTCCACTTCCTCGAGGTCAACCCGCGGCTGCAGGTCGAGCATCCGGTCACCGAATGCGTCACCGGGCTGGACCTGGTCGAGCTGCAGATCCGCGCCGCGGCCGGCGGGCCGCTGCCACTGGCGCAGGCCGATGTGCGCTGCGACGGCCACGCGATCGAGGTGCGTGTCTATGCCGAGGACCCGGCGCAGGATTTTCTGCCCAGCGCCGGCACGCTGCACCGGCTGCGGCTGCCGAGCTCAGGCGTGCGGGTGGAGACCGGCGTCGACGAAGGCTCGGTCATCACGCCGCACTACGACCCGATGGTCGCCAAGCTGATCGTGCACCAAGGCGAGCGGGCCGGGGCGATCGCGAAGATGCGCGAAGCGCTGGCAGCCACCCGGCTGGTGGGCGTTGCGTCGAACCTGGGCTTGGTCGAGACGCTGTTGCAAGCGCCCGAAGTCACTGAGCAGATCCCGGACACCAGCACGGTGGCAAGGCTCAGCCAAGCGGCCCAAGCAGCGCCGGCTCGCTGGCGGGCCGCCGCAGCCCATCTGGCCGCGGCCTGGGCGCTGCGCAGCTCGCGCAGCGACGACACAGCGCAGCCTGCATCGTGCTGGGCGGCGCTGACGCATTGGCGGCTGGGCGCGGCGCAAGCCTACCAGCCGCTGCAGCCGCAGTACGCGCTGCAAGGCGACGCCGGCAGCATGACGGCCACCGTCGGCACTTTGCCTGGGCATTGCTACCGCGTGCGGGTCGGCGAACAAACGCACGACATCGGCTTTGCGCCGGGCCAGGCGCGCGAGGCGATGCGGGTCTCGATCGACGGCTTGAGCGTGGCACTGTGGCTGGGCTGGGACGGGGACCAGGTCTGGATCGGCGACGGCCGCCACACCGAGACGCTGCGGGTGTGCCTGGCGCTGCAGGCCGAGCGGTCGAACACCGCCAGCGCCGGTGCGGCCCTGGTCGCGCCACTGACCGGAAAAGTTATCGAGGTGCGCGTGCAAGAGGGCGAGAGCGTCGTCGCCGGCCAGGTGCTGGTGGTGATCGAGTCGATGAAAATGGAGATGCGCATCGTTGCGCAGCACGCGGGCATTGCGCGCGGCCTGGGCTACGCGATCGGCGACAGTGTCGAGCGCGGCGCGGTGCTGGTGAAAGTCGAAACCGGGGAGACCAGGGCATGAGCGATAGACCACAGCGCGTCGAGATCCACGAGGAAGGCCCGCGCGAAGGCTTCCAGATCGAGCCACGCGCTTATTCGCTGGCCGAGCGAGCGGCGCTGGTCGAGGCGCTGGCCGACGCAGGCTGCGGCCAGATCCAGGTTGCCTCCTTCGTCAGTCCGAAGCAGGTGCCGCAGATGGCCGATGCGGCCGAGCTGTTCGCCAGCCTGCGCAAGCGGCCGGGCACGCGCTACACCGGGTTGTGGCTGAACCCCGCCGGCTTCGAACGCGCCCGCGCGGTGCCGCAGGTCGACCTGGCCGGCACGCTGTACTTCTATACCTCCGACGCCTTCAGCCGCCAGAACAACCGCCAGGGCGCGGCCGCGTTTGCGCAGAGCCAGCGCGAGTGGATACAGCGCTACCGCGACGCCGGGCTGGTGATCGAGTCGGCCTACCTGATGACGGCCTTCGGCTGCAACCTCGAGGGCGAGATCAGCGAGTCCCGGCTGGCCGAATGGCTGGCCTTGATCGCCGCGCTGCTGCGCGACGAAGGCGTGACGCTGGCCAAGTTCTACCTGGCCGACACGGTCGGCTGGGCCAACCCGCTGGCGCTGCGCCGGCGCATCGATCTGGTGCGGCACTGGCTGCCCGGCGTTCGCATCGGGCTGCACTTGCACGACACCCGCGGCCTGGGCATGGCCAACGCGCTGGCCGCGCTCGAGCATGGCGTGGACCTGTTCGACGCCTCGGTCGCCGGGCTCGGCGGCTGTCCGTTCAGCGGCCATGCGCAGGGCAGCGCTTCGGGCAACATCTGCACCGAGGACTTGGTGTTCCTGTGCCACGAGATGGGCATCGCCACCGGCATCGACCTGGACCCACTGGTCGAGGCCGCGCGTCTGGCCGAGCGCATCATCGGCCGCCGGCTCGACGGCAAGCTGATGCACGCCGGCACGCTGACCGCGCTGCGCCAGCGCAGCTGAGACGCGGCGCCCGCAATGCCCACCGCCGCCAGCTTGACGGTCACCGACCTGCTGGCCAAGCGCGCGCGCTCGCAACCCGGTGCGACCGCGCTGACCGACGGCGTGACGAGCTTGAGCTACGCACAGCTCGAAGCGCGCGTTCGCCGGCTCGCCGCGGCGCTGCGCCAGGCGGGCGTCACCGCGGGTGACCGCATCGCCTTGCTGTCGGAAAACCGCATCGAGTACATCGAGCTCGAGCTCGCCGCAGCGCAGCTCGGCGCGATCGTCGCCTGCCTGAACTGGCGGCTGGCCGACCCCGAACTGCAGCATTGCATCCGCCTGGTCACGCCGGTGCTGGCGATCGTCTCGCCGCGCTACGCCGCGACGCTGGCGCGCATCGCCCACGGCGTGCCCCGCGTCATCACGCTGGGCGACGAATTCGACCGGCTGCGCGCCGACGCGGTAGACCCAGACACAGGCCCGCCGGTCGACCCGGAGAGCGGACTGGTGATCCTCTACACCAGCGGCACGACCGGCCTGCCCAAGGGCGCGCTGATCAGCCAGCGCGCGATGCTCGCTCGCGCCCAGGTCTTTGCCGGCGACTACGCGATCAATGCCGAGCACAGCTTCGTCGCCTGGTCGCCGCTGTTCCACATGGCCGCCACCGACCATGCGCTCGCCACGCTGATGCTGGGCGGCAAGGTGATCGTGCACGACGGCCTGCAGCTCGGGCCGCTGTGCGAGTTGCTGACGACCGAACGCCTGGGCTGGCTGCTGGCGATGCCCGGGATGATCGACCCGCTGATCGACGCACTGAAGTCGCACCGGGCGTCGCTGCACAGGCCACTGATCGCCCCACGCATGGTCGGCGCGATGGCCGATCTGGTGCCGCGCCACCAGATCGCCGAGCTCACCGGGCTGCTGGGCGCGCCCTATCTCAACAGCTTCGGGTCGACCGAGACGGGGCTGCCACCAGCCTCGGCGGCGCTGCTGGCGCCGGGCCTGGTGCCGGCCTCGCTGTCCAAGCGCGAGTCGGGCTGGTGCCGGATCCGGCTGGTTGACGACCAAGACCGCGAGGTCGCGATCGGCATGCCCGGCGAGCTGACGATCCGCAGCCCGGCGCTGTTCTCGGGCTACTGGAACGCCGACGCTACCCCTGCGCAAGACCTGCGCGGCGGCTGGTTCCACATGGGCGATGTCTTCGTGCGCCACCACGACGGCAGCCTGGACTTTGTCGACCGCGTGAAGTACCTGATCAAGTCGGGCGGCGAGAACATCTACCCGGCCGAGATCGAGCGCGTGCTGCTCGCGCACCCGGCGGTGGCCGACGCGGCCGTGGTGCGCAAGCCCGACCCGCATTGGGGCGAGGTGCCGGTGGCCTTTGTCGCGCTGCAGCCGGGCGCGGTCTGCGATGCCGCGACGCTGATCGCGCTGTGCCGCGACCAGCTCGCACGCTACAAGCTGCCGCGCGAATTTCGCTTCATAGACCTTGACGCGCTGCCGCGCAGCAGCACCGGCAAGATCCAGCGCCACGAGATCGAACAGCGGATGCTCTGAGGCCTGACCCTAGCGCCCTTGATGCGATCGCTGACGAAAATAGTCAGCGGTATCACCCATTGCCTTGGCCCATGCGTCGCAGCCGGCCCCAGGCGCTGTTGACCAGGCCCGCGACGCCTTGCGGACACAGGCACAGGAACACGATCAGCACCACGCCATAGATCAGCGGCATGTTCGACGTTTGCAGTGAACGGGCGGTCGCGCCGACCACGAGAAAAATCAACTGCAAAAAAATCGCGCCATAGATCGCCCCGCTCAGCGTGGCGAGGCCGCCGACCGCGATACCGATCAGCAAACCGAAGGACAGGAAGACCCCGAACATGCCGGGCGCGACGTAGCGAAACGACAGCGCGGCCAACGCGCCGGCGAGACCGGTCAGCATCGCGCTGATGCCGAAGATCGCCGATTTGTAGAACACGGTGTCGATGCCCATGCCCTGCGCGGCGACCGGATGATCGCGGATCGCGATGGCCGCACGACCGACACGCCCGCGCAGCAAATTCGACACCAGCAGGAACGACAAGGCCAGCAGCAGCAAGGCCAGCAGGTAGAGCCACTGGTCAAAGCTCAGCGGCAGCCCGAAAGGCACGGTCGGGACGTCGATGCCCAGACCCTGTCCGCCACCGGTCCAGCGTTCGACGCCTTTCCACTTGACCAGGCCCGGCAGCACCGCGCCCACGGCAAACGTCGCCATCGCCAGATGCATAGGCCCGAGCCGCAGCAAGGGCAGACTGAACAGAAAGCCGACCCCCAGGCAGACGATGCCGGCGATCGGCACCGCGATCCAGTGCGCCACGCCAGGATGCACGACGAGCAAGGTCGCGGTGTACGCGCCGATGGCATAGAAAGCACCGTGTCCTAGCGATATCTGGCCGTTGTAACCGACGAGGACGTTCATCCCGAGCAGCGCGAGCGCATAGATCAGGATGTTGGTGAAGCGAAAGAGCTGGAAGTCGGAGGCCAGCGCCGGCACCATCGCGGCCGCCCCCAGCAAGACCAGCACCGCGCAGACCCGCCAGAAGCGGGGTATGGAAATAGTTCGCATCAGTTGCCGGGGAACCCGGGATGTGTTTTGTCACCGAACAACGGGTCGGTTGGCCCGGCGCCTTGATCGACCCCCGACCCGGCCGCCTGGCCCAGCGGGTCGCGCAAGACAGCAGCCTCCTGAACGCCGGGACCTGTCGGCGCATCCAGCGCACCGCGCGCGATCAGCGCCTTCAAGGCTTCGGCGGACGCGCCCAGTTCGGCCAACAGCGCTGCGCCATGCTCACCGTGCAGCGGTGCGCGTCGGTGCACAGCACCGGGCGTGCCCTGCAGGCGCGGCGTCACCGCGTGCATCACCGTCGGGGCATCGCCCAGGCCTTCGTCGAGCCGCAGGTAGGCACCACGCGCGGCCACATGGGCATCGCTCAGCAGGCTCGCCGCGTCGTGGATCGGGCCGACCGTGACGCCCTGGGCGCGAAACAGCGCCAGCGCGTCGGCCTGGGTGAGGCCGGCGATGAAGTCAGCCACCATCGCGTCGATCTCGTGATCGTGCGCCAGCCGCGCGGCATTGCTGGCATAGCGCGGATCGTCGAACAGCGCGCCCTGGCCGATGGCCGCGAACACGCGCCGCGCCATGGTGTCGGTGGAGCCCGACATCGACACCCAGCGCCCGTCGCTGCAGCGGTAGACGCCGCGCGGCGAGGCGATCTTGCGGCCGGGCTCGGCAACCCGGCCGGTAGCGCCGAGGTTCGTGACATCCGGCCCCATGATCGCCAGCATCGGCTCGAGCAGCGACAGGTCGACCACCTGGCCGCAGCCGCCACGCACCTCGACCTCGCGCACCGCGGCCAGCACGGCGAAGGCACCGGTCAGGCCGGTCACCATGTCGGCCAGCGCCAGGTTGGGCAGCTGCGGCCGGCCCTGCGCATCGCGGTGCTTGTCGGCCAGCCCGCTGAAACCCTCGATCAGGCTGCCAAAGCCAGGCAGTTCGCGATAAGGCCCGCTCTGCCCCCAGCCGGACAAGCGCACGATCACCAGCCGCGGGTTCAGCGCGTGCAGGTCGGCAGGCGACAGGCCCATGGCCTCCAAGGTGCCGGGTCGAAAGCTCTCCACCATCACCTGCGCCGTGATCAGCAGCCGGCGCAGCCAGGCCATCGCGTCGCCATCGCGCAGGTTCAGCGCCAGGCTGCGCTTGTTGCGGCCATAGACGCGCCACCAGCCGTCAAAGCCCTCGGGATGGTCGGGGTGGGCTTCGCGCCACTCACGCAGCGTGTCGCCGCCGCCCGTGGACTCGAGCTTGATGACATCGGCGCCGAAGTCACCCAGCTGCAGGGTCAGCATGTTGCCGGCGACCAGGCGCGACAGGTCGACGACGCGCAAGCCCTGCAACGGGCCTTGCGGCGACGGCGCCAGCGCTTGAACGGGCGGCGTCACAGCGTAGAAGGCATGGGGTTTGCGGTCATGGGGTGTAGCCAGCATTGTGCTGGCAAACCACAAAGACCCCGCGTCGGGACGGGGTCGCGCGCAGCGCCAGACCGGGCTTGTGGGGCACCCGCAGCAGGGGCCGGCAACGGGGCCGTGGCAGCTGACGGCGCGCCGCGATCTGCAGGCTCAGCGCAGCAGGCTGTCTGCACTGAAGAAGTTCAGCCCCAAGGCCTGCGCGACGGCTTCACAGCACACCCGACCTTGGGCCACATTGAGGCCGTTCTTGAGCTGAGGATCGTCCTTGAGCGCTTGCTGCCATCCCTTGTCGGCGAGCGACAGCGCATGCCCGATCGTCGCGTTGTTCAGCGCAAGCGTCGAGGTTCGCGCCACAGCGCCCGGCATGTTGGCGACGCAGTAGTGCACCACGCCGTCGACCAAAAAGGTCGGTTCGGCGTGCGTCGTCGGGTGCGATGTCTCGAAGCAGCCGCCCTGGTCGATCGCAACGTCGACCACCACCGCACCGGGCTTCATGCGGCCGACCATCGCACGCGTGACGAGCTTGGGCGCTACAGCGCCAGGCACCAGCACGCCGCCAATCACCAGGTCGGCCGCGAGCACCGACTCCTCGATGCTTTGGGCGTTGGCGCACAGCGTGGCGATGCGGTTGCCGAACAGCAGATCGAGCTGGCGCAGCCGGTCCAGATTCCGGTCAAGCACGGTCACCCGCGCGCCCATCCCGACGGCCATCTGCAGCGCATGGGTCCCGACCACGCCGGCGCCAAGGATGAGCACCTGCGCAGCGGGCACGCCGGGAACGCCACCGAGCAACAAGCCCATGCCACCCTTGGACTTCTCCAGGTGCGCAGCGCCGACCTGCACCGCCATGCGTCCGGCCACCTCGCTCATCGGCGCGAGCAGCGGCAGCCCGCCGGCGGGCCCGGTGATCGTTTCGTAGGCGATGCAGACGGCGCCCGACTTGACCAGCGCAGCGGTCTGCTGCGGGTCGGCCGCCAGATGCAGGAAGGTGTAGAGGATCTGGCCCGGGCGCAGCATCGCGCATTCCTCGGGCTGCGGCTCCTTGACCTTGACGATCATGTCCGATCGCGAGAATACGAGCGCCACATCGTCTGCGAGACAGGCACCGGCCGCCTCGTACTGCGCGTCGCTCAGGCCGATCGCCGCACCGGCGCCGCTTTGCACCAGCACCCGATGGCCGCGGGCACAGAGCTCACGAACGCTCGCGGGCGTCAGGCCGACGCGGTATTCATGATTTTTGATCTCCCGGGGCAGTCCGATCTGCATCGCATGTCTCCCTCTTGGTGACCGGGTATGGTGCGCAGCTTGCGGCAAGCTGCGCACCACAGCCGCGAAACCAGCCCTTGGGTGGCATGGTTCTCGTTGTCATTAGAAGCTGCAACACAGCTTGAAACCTTGATCAGACCCCGGGTGCCTCAGCACCAGGCCGACCGCTACTTCGCGCTCTTGGCGAACTCGGCCGACTGCTCCTTGACGATCGCGTCGACAACGTCGACATAGGCCGCGATCCAGTCGGATTGCGGCACCCACTTGGCGCCGTCCCACATGTCGATGCGGGTCTTGCCGCCGCCGCCGTGGTCCTTGGCAGTGACGGTGACCGGTGCGAGCAGGTCGTTGGCGTCGAAGTTTTTCAAGCTCTCCAGGCCGGCCTTGATCTTGGTTGGCGTCAGCGGCCAGCCGCCCTGCTTGATCGCCAGCCGCGTGCCTTCGAACATCACCGAATACATCGCCAGCCCGGTGTTGTAGTAGATGTCGTCCATGGACTTGATGTCACCATTGCCCTTGCCCTTGGCGTAGAGGTCCTTGGCGATCTGCTGCATCACCGGATGGTTCTTGCCGCCGACGACGTTGGTGCCGCGCTTGATGCCCTTGGCCTCGGCCGGGCCGATGTTGGCGATGTCGACCTCGTTGAACCAGTTCACGACGATCAACTTTTCCATCGCGATGCCGTTGCGCTTCATCTCCTTGGCGGCCACGACGTGCATCGCCGACAGGTTCCAGCTGATCATCCAGTCCGGGTTGAAGCGACGGATCTGCGTCCACACCGCCGCCTGGTCCTTGCCCGGCAAGGGGTTCGGGAACAGCTGCAGGTCGAAACCCTCCTTAGCGGCCAGCGTCTTGAGCACGGGAATCGGCTCCTGGCCGAACGCATAGTCCGGGTAGATGAAGCCGACCTTCACGCCCTTGAGGTTGCCCTTGTGCTGGTTCTTGATGTATTGGATGTCGTTGGCGACCTGGCCCCAGTAGGTCGGCCCGATCGGAAAGATCCACTTGAAGACATCGCCGTCAATCGCGTCGCCGCGGCCGACGAAGCTCTGCAACATGATGTTGCCGTCGGCCATCGCGCGCGGCAGCACCGCACGCGAGACCGGCGTCGACAGAAAGTCGAACATCATCACGCCTTCGCGCTTGAGTTTCTCGTAGCACTCGATGCCGCGCTGCGGCTCATTGCCGTGGTCCTGCGCGATGATCTCGATCGGATGGCCCTCGATGCCGCCCTTGGCGTTGAGGAGGTCGGCGTAGTCCTTGGCCGCCTGCACGATCTGCGGCGTGACGAAGGTGTAGGCCTTGGACAGGTCGTAGCACAGGCCGTACTTGATCGGCTGCGCCTGCGCGGCGCCGGCGGCCAGCATGGCCAGGCCGGCAAGGCTTGAAAGCAATCGGGATTTCATCGGTCGTCTCCTGCTCGTGGGTGATAGGTCAAACCAAGTAGACGCCGCGGGTCCGGCTCTGCCGGTCCGCTGGCGACGCACCCCTCGGGGGGAGGCGACCGCAGGTCGCTTCGAGGGTGGGTCATGTTAACCAGCGCTTGCGGCGCCGGTAATGCTTGATCGCGTTGAAGTCGCGGCCCTCGCGGCCGCCCAGGTAGAACTCCTGGATGTCGGGGTTCTTCTTCATCGCCTGGGCACTGTCGTGCATCACGATGCGCCCGCTCTCGATCAGGTAACCGTGCGAGACGACCTCGAGCGCAGCCACCGCGTTCTGCTCGACCAGCAGCACCGACAGCCCCTCGTCACGGTTGATGCGGCGAACGATCTCGAAAATCTCGGCCACCAGAAAAGGTGCCAGCCCCAGGCTGGGTTCGTCGAGCATCAGCAGCTTGGGTTGCGTCATCAGCGCCCGCCCGATCGCCAGCATCTGCTGCTCGCCGCCCGACAGATAGCCGGCCTGCGCGCCGCGCCGGTCGTACAGGCGCGGAAAGTAGCCGTAGACGCGCTCGCGGTTGCGCTGCATGTCGGCGCGGCTGCCGCGCACCGCCGAGGCCGCGATCAGGTTCTCGTCGGGCGTGAGGTGTTCGAACACGCGCCGACCCTCGAGCACCTGCACAATGCCGAGTTCGACCCGCGTCTGCGGCGGCAGACGGTCGATGTTGCGACCCTGGAACTGCAGCTCGCCGCGCGTGACCTCGCCGCGCTCGGCACGCAGCAAACCGCTGATGGCCTTGAGCAGCGTGCTCTTGCCAGCCCCGTTGGCGCCCAGCAGCGCGACCATGCCGCCCTGGGGCACCTCGATCGACGCGCCCTTGATCGCCAGCGCAACGCGGTCGTAGATGACCTCGATATTGTTGAGCGACAGCAGCGGCGTGGCCAGGGCAGTCATCGCGATGGCTCCGGTGCGAGGCGCTTCTGAAATAGCAGGCCGCCCCCTCGCGAGAAGGCGACCGACGCATGCTGCGAGGGCTTGGTCATTTCCGGGCGTAGCCGAAAGGCCAGACCAGCAGGTAGTTGCGCAGGTTGGCGTAGAGCTTGCCCAAACCCATCGGTTCAACGAGCAGAAAGCCCACAATCAGCGCGCCATACACCGCATGCGGCAGGTGCGCCAGCGTCTCGACACCGATCTGCGCGCCGGTCTGCGCCGACAACCAGGCGATCAGCTGGTGGATCTGCCCCGGCATCAGCAGGATGAACGCGGCGCCGAACCAGCTGCCGATGATGCTGCCCAGACCACCGACGATGACCATCGCCAGCAGTTCGATCGAGACATTGACGGCGAACTGCTCGGGTGTGACCGCATGGTAGAAGGTGAAGGTCAGCACCGCGCCGCTGACGCCGCCGATGAACGACGAGGTCGCGAAAGCCACCAGCTTGTAGCGAAAGCTCTGCACGCCGATCACCGCCGCGGCGAAATCCTTCTCGCGCACAGCCACCAGCGCGCGGCCGAGCGCGCTGCGGCGCAGGTTGAGCATGAACAGCGTCACCACCAGGCTCCAGCCCAGCGCGACGTAATACAGACCGAACTCCGATCGAACGGCCTGGCCGAGCAGTTTCATCGCCGGCGCTTGCAAGGTCGCGCCGACGCCGCCGCTGATCGCCGGCACATGCGAGATCACCCAGTCCATCACGAACTGCAGCGCCAGCGTGCTCAGCGCCAGGTACAGGCCTTTGACGCGCAGCGCCGCGAAAGCGAAGGTGCTGCCGACCACGGTGGCGGTGAGCCCGCCCAGCACGACCGCGATCTCCCAGGGGATGCCATGGCGCACGCCGTGCACCGTCGCGTAAGCGCCAATGCCCATGATGGCCGCGTAACCGAAGTGGAACTGGCCGGCCCAGCCCAGGATCAGGTTCAGCCCCAGCGTCGCCGCGGTCCACACCAGCCAGGGCGTGAGGTAGCTGCTGAGCGCGAGCGAGCTGACGACAAAGGGCGCGACCAAGCCGAAGCCCAGCAGCGCGCCGATCATCCAGCGGTCGACCGGGATCGGGAACAGCGCGCGACTGGCGGCGTAGTCGGTGTGGCGGATGCCCGCCTGGCGGAAGATCACGCTACAGCCTCTCGATGTCGTGACGGCCGAACAGCCCGTGCGGCCGGACCACGATGGTGAAGATCAACACCAGCGCGACCACCAGGTCGCGGCTGCCACCGCCCAGCAATGGGTCCAGCAAGCCAGAGGCCAGCGCCTCGAAAGCACCCAGGCCGATGCCGGCGAGGATCGCGCCGCCCAGGCTGTCCATGCCACCGAGCACAGCCACCGTGATGCCCTTGAGCAGCAGCAGCGACAGCGACTGGTCCACGCCCTGGATCGACCCCCACAGCACGCCGGCGGCGGTGGCGGTCATCGACGACAGCGCCCAGGACAGCGCAACGCCGCGCTCGACCGAGATGCCGACCGACCACGAGGCCATGTAGTCGTCGGCGATCGCGCGCAACACCGCGCCGCGCCGGGTGCGGAAAAACAGCAAGAAGGCGACGAACAGCAGCAGCGTCACCACCGCGCCGACCACATATGCGCGGTTGAGCAGCAGCGGGCCGACGAACATCGGCTCGTCGCTGATGCCCACGCGCATCGGCCGCGCGGTGCCGCCGCTGATGGCCATCGTGCTGGCGCGCAGGAAAATGTCCAGGCCCAGCGTCATCATCAGGATCATCACGATCGGCCGCCCGGCCAGGCGCCGCAGCGCGATGCGCTCGATGCCCACGCCCACAGCGCACATCGTCAGCATCGCCAGCGGGATCGCCAGCCACATGCTCAGACCCAGGCCGTTGGCGAAGGCCAGCACCACGTAGGCGCCGAGCATCGTCAGCGCGCCCTGCGCGAGGTTGGGCACCGACGAGGACTTGTAGATCAGCACGATGCCCATCGCCACCAGCGAGTACATCAGCCCGGCCAGCGCGCCGTTGATGCCGAGTTCGAGAAAGTAGTTGAGGTCCATCAGAGGCTGCGCACCGACAGCGTGCGCTCGATCACACCCACTTCGCCGGTCTCGTAGACGACCTGCGCCTTCATCGCCACGCTGCTGTGCCCACCGTAGATCGCGTCGATGATCGGCTCGTAGCGGGCCTCGACGACATTGCGGCGCAACTTGCGCGTGCGGGTGATCTCGCCGTCATCGGGGTCGAATTCCTTGTGCAGGCTGACGAAGTGGCGCAGCTTGAGCGCCTCGGGCAGCGTCGCGTTGACGCGCGCCATCGCCTGCGCCACCAGGTCGATGACCTCGGGCCGCTGCGACAAGTCGGCATACGACATGTACGAAATGCCGCGCTGCTCGGCCCAGTGGCCGACCGGCTCGCGGTCGATGCAGACGATCGCCGACAAGGTCTCGCGGCCGCTGCCCAGCACCGCGACGTCCTTGATCCAGGGGCTGAACTTCAGCCGGTTCTCGATGTAGTTCGGGATGTAGCGCTCGCCGCCGGCGGTGTGCACCACCTCCGACAGCCGGCCCAGCACGACGAGGTGGCCGTCGGGCTCCACATAGCCGGCGTCGCCGGTGTGCA
The DNA here is from genome assembly GCA_943328885.2 of Bordetella parapertussis. Lineage (GTDB taxonomy): Bacteria > Pseudomonadota > Gammaproteobacteria > Burkholderiales > Burkholderiaceae_C > Pseudaquabacterium > Pseudaquabacterium parapertussis_A. The sequence continues at coordinate 13,196 of CALQBT020000007.1, forward strand.
ACCAGCCGTCTTCGAGCGCGGCGCGTGTGGCCTCGTCGTTGCGCCAGTAGCCGGCGAAGACGCTGCCCGAGCGGATCAAGATCTCGCCCGACTCGCTGATGCGAACCTCCACGCCCGGCAAGGGCCGGCCCACGGTGTGGAGCTGGACCTCGCCGTCCTCGTGCATCGCGTTGAAAGCGCTGCTCTCGGTCTGGCCGTAGAGCTGGCGCAGGCCCACGCCCAGCGCGCGGTAGAAGACGAAGGTGTCCTCGCCGATCGCCTCGCCACCGGTGAACGCGTAGCGCAGCCGGGTCAGGCCGAGCTGGTCCTTGATCGGGCCGTAGACCAGCCATTCGCCCAGCGGGCGCAGCAGCCGCTGCGCCAGGGTGAGGCTGCGGCCCTCGAGCTTGGCGCGCTCGCTGCCGACCGCGACGTCCATGAAGAAGTCGTAGATCGCTTTCTTCAGCGGCGTCGAATCCTCCATCCGAACCTGCACCATCGTCAGCATGTTGTCCCAGCTGCGCGGCGCGGCGAGGTAGAAGGTCGGCGCGATCTCGCGCAAGTCGTGCATCACCGTCTCAGGCCGCTCGGGGATGTTGACCGTGAAAGCCAGCGCCACGCCGGCGCCCAGGGTCAGCGAGAAATCGCCGACCCAGGCCATCGGCAGGTAGGCCAGCACCTCCTCGAAAAAATCGAAGGCGTGGGCGCGGTGCGCGTTGGCCACGCCCGACAGCACGTTACGGTGGCTCAGCACCACGCCCTTGGGCCGGCCGGTGGTGCCCGACGAGTGGATGAGCACCACCGGGTCATCGGGCCGGGCGCGCGCGATCAGCGCGTCGCGCAGCGGCGGGTCTTGCCGCAGCCGCGCGGCGCCGCGCGCCACCAGCGACTGCCAGGAGATCAGCCCGGCGTCGGGGTAGGCGGCCAGGCCGCGTGGGTCGTCGTAGACGATGTGTTCGATCGACGGGCAGCGCTCGCGCAGTTCGAGCAGCTTGTCGACCTGCTCCTGGTCCTCGGCCAGCACGAAACGAAGCTGCGAAGACTCGATCGCATGGGCGACCTCGTCGGGTGCGGCGTCGGGGTAGACCGGCATCGCATGCCCGGCCAACGCGCCGGCCGCGAGCATGCCGGTATAGAGGTGCGGCCGGTTGTCACCGACGACCATCAGCGCGTCGCCGGGCGCGAAACCCAGCGCTTCCAGCCCGGCAGCGCAGGCCAGCGTCGAATTGAGCAGCGCGCCCCAGCGCATCTGCTGCCAGATGCCGCGGTCTTTCTCGCGCATCGCCACCCGCTCGGGAAAGGCCAGCGCGTTGGCCGCGAGCAAGCGCGGCAGCGTGGTGTCGCTGGAGAAGTCCCAGGCGCCGCGCGCCAGCGCTTCAGCTCGCGGCATAGGCGCTGCCCAGGTAGGCCTTGATCACGCGCGGGTCCTTGATGAGCTCGCGCGGGATGCCGGTGTCGATCATCTCGCCGTAGCTCAGCACCAGCATGCGGTCGCAGATGCCGGTGATGATGTCCATGTGGTGCTCGATCAGCAGCACCGTGACGCCGCGCTCGTCGCGCGCATCAAGCACGAAGCGCGCCATGTACTCCTTCTCTTCCTGGTTCATGCCGGCCATCGGCTCGTCCAGGATCAGGAAACGAGGCTCGGCCACCAGCGCGCGCGCCAGCTCGACGCGTTTCTTGAGCCCGATCGGGATCGCGTCGACCAGTTCGTCGCGCACGCCCTGCAGCTGCAAGAAGTCGATCACCTCCTCGACGGCGATCCGGTGGGCTATCTCATCCTGGCGCGCCAGCAGCATGTAGAACGCCGTGCGCAGCACGCTGGGGCGCATGTGCACATGGCGCCCGAGCAAGATGTTGTCGAGCACCGTCATGCCGTTGAACAGCGCCAGGTTCTGGAAAGTCCGCGCGACACCGAGTCGCGCCACCTGGTGCGGCGCCATGCCGGTGATGTCGCGGCCGTCGAGCAGGATCTGCCCCTCTTGCGGCGGGTAGAAACCGGTGATCGCATTGGTCAGCGTCGTCTTGCCGCTGCCGTTGGGCCCGACCAGGCCGAAGATCTCGCCGCGCCGGATCTTCAGGTCGACCCCCGACAGCGCGACCAGCCCGCCGAAACGGCGCTCGACCTGTCGGCACTCCAGCACCGGCGTGTCGACGGTCGCAGCCACCGCAGTCAATGCCGGCCCTGCGACCCGACGGCCAGGCCTTCGGCCCCGCTGCCAGCTGCCAGCGTTTTCTGTGCGCTTCCAAAGTCGACGTTCATTGCCGGGCAGGATAACAACCGGGCGGCGCTTCGCGCCCTGTAGTTTCTACCTAGCAAGGCCCCGCTGGCCCAAGACCGTCAAGTCGCCCCAAACCGCAGGGGCCGGCTTGGGAACGTACAGTTGCGACAGATCAAAGACAGAATGCACCGCCAGTGCTTGCACCTCGGCGCCACTGGCGCAGCTGCCTGTGGCGAAACCCTCAACCCCTGCCATGAACCTCCACCCTGCCGGCCTTTGTGCGCAGCCATCGGCGGCCTGACGCGATGAAGCTGCTGAGTTTCCGCGGACCTGACGGCCTGGCCTGCGCGCCGCGCGGCCTGCTGCGGCGGCTGCAGCCGGGCGACCGCATCCGCGTGGAGATCTCGCGCATCGGCGTGCTCGAGCACGAGATCGCCGCCTGAGCTTCAAAGACCCAAGACTGGAGAACACCATGAGCTTGACGAAACCTGGCTGGACCGCCGTCTGCATGGCCCTGCTCGCGCTGTTGGGGCGCCCCGCGTTGGCGCAGGACTTTCCGAGCAAGCCGATACGCCTGGTCGTCGGCTATGCCGCGGGCGGCCCCACCGATGTGATCGCCAGGCTGGTGGCGCAAGACTTGCAAACCGCGCTCGGCCAGACCGTGGTGGTCGACAACAAGTCCGGCGCCAACGGCAACATCGCCACCGAGGAGGTCGCGCGCGCCTCAGCCGACGGCTACACGCTGATCGTCAACACGCTGTCGCACAACGTCAACGCGATCCTCGGCGCCGGCAAGGTCAAGTACGACCCGATCCGCGACTTTGCGCCGGTCAGCCTGGCGGCGGTGCTGCCGCAGTTGCTGGTGGTTGGGCCGGAGTCGCGCCACACGACGCTGGCCGACCTGGTCAAGTCGGCCAAAGCCCAGCCGGGTGCGATCAGCTACGGCTCGGCCGGCAACGGCGGCTCGGCGCATCTGTCGGCCGCGCTGCTCGAGCAGCGCGCTGGCGTGACGCTCAACCACATCCCGTTCCGCGGCAACGCCCCGGCACTCACCGAGGTGATGGCGGGTCGGGTCGACTTCATCTTCTACCCGATGATCGGCGTGGCCGACCGGGTGGCGCAAAAGCAGGTCAAAGTGATCGCCGTCACGACGCGCCAGCGCCACCCCGACTTCCCCAGCGTGCCGACGATGGCCGAATCGGGCTTCCCGGGCTTCGAAGACTATGTCGGACCGGTCGGCTTCATCGCACCGGCCAACACCCCGGCGCTGGTGCTGGCCAAGCTCAGCAACGCGATCCGCGCCACGCTGGCCAAGCCTGCGATCCAGGAAAAGCTGCGCGGCCTGGGCGCGGTGGTCGTAGGATCGACGCCCGCCGACTACCGCGAGTGGCTCAAGCAAGACCACGAGCGCTGGACCCAGTTGATCAAGGACGCCGGCGTCAAAGCCGAATGAGCAGCCCATGAAACTCTTCTTCTCCCCCACCTCACCCTATGTGCGCAAGTGCCTGGCCACCGCGCTGGAGCTCGGTCTGACCGACCGCATCGAGTTGCTGCTCGGCAAAGCCAGCCCGGTGTTGCCCGACAGCGCGATCGCCGAACACAACCCGCTGGGCAAGGTGCCCACGCTGATCACCGACGACGGCCAGGCCCTCTACGACAGCCGGGTGATCTGCGAATACCTGAACCATCTGGCGGGCGGGCAGCTGTTCCCGCAGGGCCCGGCGCGCTGGCAAGCGCTGACGCTGCAAGCCCTGGGTGACGGCCTGCTCGACGCCAGCCTGCTGGCCCGCTACGAAGAGGCGCTGCGGCCCGAAGCGCTGCGCTGGAGCGACTGGCGCCAAGGCCAGCTCGACAAGGTGCGCCGGGCGCTGCAAGCCCTCGAATCGGGCTCGCCCGCGCTGGACCAGCAGGTCCACATCGGCACGCTGACCATAGGCTGCGCGCTGTGGTACGTCGACCTGCGCTACGCCGAACTGGCCTGGCGCGACAGCCACCCCAAGCTGGCGGCCTGGCAGGCGGCTTTCGGCCAGCGCGCGTCGATGAAGGCCGAATGGGCCTTGCCCTGAACACCGGCCTGTTGCGCAGGCCGGACCGGGCCGCTGCGCCGCTGACCGACCCTCTGGCGCAGGCTAACCCGCGCGCCGAACACCGGCGTTCATGAAATACTTTGCCGGCCCCTCTCGACCGACCCTCAGCCCCACCTCGACATGACCGACACCACTGTCTTCCAAGCCCGCCAGATCCTGACGATGAACCCTGCCAGGCCCAGGGCCACCCATGTGGCGGTGCGCGAGGGCCGCATCCTGGGCGTCGGCACGGCCGCCGACCTGGCCGGCTGGGGGCCACACCGGCTCGACACCCGATTCGCCGACCAGGTGTTGATGCCCGGGCTGGTCGAAGGCCACAGCCACCTGATGGCAGGCACTTTCTGGCGCTATGTGTACGGCGGCTACTTCGATGCCACCGACCCGGCCGGCAAGGTCTGGCCGGGCCTGAAGACGCTGGACGCCGTGGTGGCTGCGCTCGGCGTGGCGGCCAGCACCAGCGACGGGCCGGTGACGGGCTGGGGCTTCGACCCGATCTACTTCGGCGAGCGCCGCTGCCACCGCGATGACCTGGACCGCGTCAGCCAGACCCGCCCGGTCGGCGTGATGCACGCCAGCGGCCACATCCTCAACGTCAACAGCG